>JBKJPO010000211.1:0-16479 GCA_046595095.1 Chitinophagaceae bacterium | reverse complement strand
GCCCGAGATGTGAATTCTGTTCGGATTGGACAATACAATTCTGTCCGCAATTTTAAAAATGCGGGGATCATTTTTGTAAGTATTCAACAACACATCCAGGTTCATTCTCGCTATTGCCGGCCTTCCGACAGTAATAATTTATGCAAATATAAGTCTGCGAAAGTAAACTTTCAGTTGAACAATAACGTATACTAGATTGATTTCTTCGTGTAAGCGTCGGTTAGATATTTTGCTTTTGCAAAATTATGGGCGAATGGATCGTTGGATAAAGATGCTTCACAAATAATATTTCACCTGTGAATGGCAGCTGAACAGCTATTTCACTGCTAATTTCATTAAATTTATAGATACTTCGCAATCTCTGCCAATGAAATTTTTTTACAGTTGTTTCTTCATTATCTTTTTACTCGCGCCCGTTTTTTTAAAAGCACAAAAAACCGATGAGGCAATAAAGTTAAAAAATGGTGTGTTTTTCCTGGAAAAAAATATTAGTTCCGGCGCTTTCAGGTATGATGGAATAGTAAAAGCATTAGCCGATGATAAGTATTACTTACTTGTCCAATTTCAAAAACTGCCTTCAGAAATTATTAAGCAGCAATTGAATCAACGGGGATTGCAACTTGTAGAATTCGTTTCAGGCAATGCCTGGCTTGCTGTGGCAAATAGCGATGCTGATCTTTTGAAGATGGTTGATATGGGCCTGTCTTCGGTCAGTATTTTTCCGCCTGCGTATAAGATAAGTAAACAAATCGAAAATGAATTTTCAGCACCGGGCAACAATGGAAGCCTGGTGGCTCTCACCTATTTTGCTACTGTTCCAAAATCAGTGGTTGTAGAAGCATTAGCGCAAAAGGGAGTAATAATCGTTCCGAATAAGTTTGATCATCCCGGATTAATTTTTATAAAAGGAAGCTATGAGCAGTTCAAAGCTCTGGCCGAAATACCATATGTAACCTACATTGCCCTTCAAGTTGTAAAGGATGTTGTGATGAATTACAACAATATTGGTGCTCATGGCAATTCATCTTTAATGTATTCGGGCCCTGGTGGGCGTGCACTTTCAGGAAAGGGTGTTACGCTCGGTGTTGGGGATAACGGTGACGTTTCGACGCACCTCGATTTTACAGGTAGGTTGATAAACAGAAACGGTTATACTCCGGGTTATCATGGAACACACACTACGGGTACTGCCGCCGGCGGAGGATTAATCGATGCAAAGAATAAAGGCATGGCACCAAAAGCCACGATTGTTAGTCAATATTACAGCGATATTATTTTGAATACGTCAACTTACGTCACAGATCATAATATGAATATTACCAGTAACTCATATTATTCGGCCTTCCAGGCTTGCCCTGGAAATGGCGTCTATGATGTATTGAGTAATTTTATTGACGCACAGGCGAAAAATAACAGCCAGGTACTTCATGTGATAGCCGCAGGTAATGATGGTACCTACACGTGCAATCCATTTCCAAACGCATTTGCAACTATAAAATCAGGATGGCAGACGGGTAAAAATATTTTGACTGTTGGAGCTTACGACAACTTCGGCGATATTATTTCATACTTCTCAAGCAGGGGACCTTTGAAAGATGGCCGTATCAAGCCGGAAATAGTGACTGGTGGTTGGGCAATCAATTCTACTGTTACCAATAATGGTTATGCATATAATTATGGGACGAGTATGTCGGCCCCAACAGCAGCAGGATCTATAGCTCTACTGACCCAGCGTTATAAAGAGTTGAATGGTAATTCTAATCCCAGTTCGGCACTGTTGAAAGCTCTTGTTTGCAACACTGCGGAAGACAAGGGAAATGCAGGCCCTGATTTCACATTTGGATTTGGGAACCTCAATACAAGGAGGGCTGTAGAGGCGATGGAAGGAGCCAGGTATTTCACCGAATCTGTTTCCACTGGAGGAGGAAATGATCATATCATTACCATTCCTCCGGGAGCCGTGCAGTTAAAAGTTTTGATTACCTGGACAGACAAAGCAGCCGCTGCACTTTCATCCGTTGCATTGGTAAATGATCTTGACCTTTCAGTTTCAGAACCGGTAATACCGATACCTGTTATTCATTTACCCATGGTGTTGAATGCAACGCCCGGGGGTGTGAACCTTCCTGCAGTTGAAGGCGTGGACCATATTAATAATATTGAACAGGCGATAATTAATAACCCGGTAGCCGGGAATTATACTATTAATGTAAAAGGTTTTTCCGTTCCTTTTGGACCACAGGATTACGTTGTAGCCTATGATGTGATAATGCCCGGTGTTACAGTTGAATATCCTTCGGGCGGAGAAACCATTGTGAATGGGGAAACAGAATATATCAGGTGGTCTGCTTTTGGTACTGGATCCAAATCGTTTCTCGTTGAGTTTTCTGAAAATGATGGAGGATCCTGGACACCAATTGACACATTACCTTCTACGGCAAGGAGTTCTACATGGAATGTGCCCGTACCCAATGCTACCAATGATGCATTAATAAAAGTATCCGTTTTAGAAACATCCTTTACCGATCAAAGCGATCATACATTCACCATAATGGAAAGACCGGTATTAGGCATAGGGCTTACCTGCCCGGGCTCTGTAATGCTAAGCTGGACAGCTGCTACCGGAGCCACAGGTTATGATGTACTAATACTCGATAATGATTCAATGAAACTCATTGGCAGCACGACTGCATTATTTTTTAATGTTCACGCTCTCGATCCTAATAAAGAATATTGGTTTAGTGTGAAGGCAAGGAATGGAACAGGTGCGGGAAGGCAGAGTATCTCAAAGAAAATTATTGCTAACGGAGGTGGATGTACGCTTTCAACATTTGACAATGATCTTATGGCAGTGGCAATAACGGCACCTGTAAACGCAAGAGAATTTACGGCCAATGCCTTAAACGCCACTCAGCCCATAAAGATACAGGTAAGAAATCTTGATAATATAACCAGCTCAGGAAATTTTGACCTTAGTTATGCGATCAATGGCGGTTCGGCAGTAACAGAAACTATCGCACCGGTGATAGCTGCCTATGCGACTTTCACACATACTTTTGCGCAGCACTCCACTTTGCCGGGCCCCGGTACATATAATATTAAAGTATGGATCACCAGGACGACTGATTTGCAAAAAGGCAATGATACAGCAAAAGTAATAGTGAAGCTATTGGCAAATCCTCCTATAACCCTGCCATTCACTGAAGATTTCGAAAGCGCAATTATCCAATCGTATACAAGTAATGTTACTGGCATGGAAGGACTTGATAATTTTGATTTTATTACAAACACTTCACGTGGGCGTGCACGAAGTTTCGTGAATTCAGGATTTGCCTACAATGGAATTCGTTCAATAACACTTGACCAATCCCCGTTTTCAGCAACAGAGAATGCAGATAGTCTCCTGATGACCAATAATCTCTCAAATTATTCTCTTGCTACCAATCAGTTACGGCTTGATTTCTTTTACAGGCATCACAACGCTGTTAATTTGCCAGGGAATAAAGTATGGATTAGGGGAAGTGAATCTGCCCCATGGATTGAAGCTTACAATTTGTATGCTAACCAGGCTGAACTTGGAAATTATAAAGCTGCTTCTGCAATAAATTTCAACGACCTCTTATTAAACGCGATTCCTCCACAGAATATAACCTCTAGTATGCAGCTGAAATTTGGGCAGGAGGGATATACTTCTGCAAATTCAATTATGGGTTCTTTTGATGTTGATAATGGATATACTTTTGACCAGGTTAAACTTAGTCTTGCATTAAATGATGTTGCAATTACGCAAGTTGTTTCTCCCACAAAATCCGGTTGCGGGCTTGGAGCCAATACCCCGGTTTCAGTTAAAGTGCGAAATTATAATAATGCTATTCTCAACAATATCCTTGTTAGTTACAGTATCAATGGTGCAACACCTGTTTCGGAACAAATCGGGCAGTTAAATCCCAACCAAATACTGGATTTCACTTTTGTAAAAAATGCCGACCTTTCGGCATACATCGATTATGATATTGACATCTGGATAAATTATGGTGCTGACAACTACAACGCCAATGATAGCGTTCTGAATTATAAATTTCATAACAGCCCGTTAATAAATACCTATCCATACCTGGAAAATTTTGAAAGTAGGGATGGATATTGGTATGCTCAAGGCACTAATTCAAGCTGGCAATGGGGATCTCCATCAAAATCAAATATAACGGGCGCGCCAAACGGTAGCAAAGCCTGGGTTACCAGCTTATCTGGTTCTTACCGGGATAATGAGGCTTCCTACCTGTACTCACCATGTTTTAATCTTACGGGCCTCACACAGCCGGTATTGTCTTTCAGTCATATTTTTAAGATTGAAGATGGTTGTGACTGCGATTATCATTGGCTCGAATATTCAAACGATGGTGGCCTGAGCTGGCAAAAACTTGGTACCCAGGGATCCGGAACAAATTGGTACGATAATTCAACTCAGCAAAAATGGCAACTCTCGAGAAATAAATGGCATGTTGCAAGTATCGACATTCCAACAACGGGCAGCAATATACGCTTTCGGTTTGTTCTTAATAGTGATGGCGGAGTCACGGATGAAGGCGCCGGAATTGATGACATTCATATTTTTGATAAGAAGCTCATATACACCGGGCCCTCAATAACTACGCTAAGTCAAAATGTGGATGGTAATGTATGGACAGATTTTAATTCCGGCGGAAAACGAATAGTCTCAATAAATGCAAATGGTCAAACTCTCGGGCTAACTAACGTCCAGGTTCATTTGAATACAAATGCAGTTCGTGATACATTTAATCTGTATCACCTTGACAGGAGCATTGTGATAAGGCCCGCCAATCCACCAACTCTGCCAGTGACTGTTCGTTATTATTTTACAGATAAGGAAGCAGATACACTCATGAAGGCTACCGGCTGTGCGACGTGTGCAACGATCTTTGATCCATACAAATCTGCAATCATGAAATATTCAGGCACCCTGCTTGAAGAGAATGGAACCTTTGCAGATAATGCAACAGGATTATATTATGTGATACCCGCTATAGGTGTTGAAATAGTTCCTTATGATAATGGCTACTATGCCGAATTTACCGTAAGCAGTTTCAGTGAATTTTGGATCAATAATGGAAATACAACTTTCCCTCAACCTTACGTTTTTGCCGGGAATGGTAACTGGAATATTGCAAGTAACTGGAATAATAATTCAATTCCACCATCACCTTTACCGGCAGGCAAAGAGATCATAATTAATCCGGTCACAAACTGTATTTTAAATGTTCCTTTTACTGTATTAACCGGAGGAAAAATCACACTTATTTCTGGGAAGGATTTCATTATCCAGGGAAATCTGAATCTTCAGTGAGTTAAATCGTTTAAGGGGTTTAAATCATTTAATGCATTTAATGCGTTTAAGCGTTTAATAGGTTTAAACGTTTTTTTCCTTTGCTTTTTATTCAATATTTGTTATTTTCCATGAAACTAATCAAATATGGCTCTAGAACCCTGGCGTACGGGTAAGATTATCCGAATTGAAAATGAAACTTACAATACCAAAAGATTTTGGATCCAGATACCAGAACTGGAAAGGTTTGATTTCAAAGCGGGTCAGTTCGTAACATTTGACCTTCCCATCCATGAACAGAAAAACAAACGCTGGCGAAGCTATTCCATAGCAAGCAGTCCCGATGGTACAAATGTTTTTGAGCTACTCATTGTTTTACTTGATGGCGGACTTGGTACTACATATCTTTTTAATGAAGTAACTGTTGGAACTGAGCTTAGCCTTCGTGGCCCCGTGGGTGTATTCACATTACCCGATCTTATAGAAAAAGATCTGTTCTTCATTTGTACCGGTACCGGTATCGCTCCATTCAGGAGTATGTTGAATTATATTAAGGCCAACAATATTCCTACAAAAGATATTTACCTGATCTTCGGCTGCCGTACACAAAAAGATCTTTTATATCATGATGAAATAACAGCCCTGGATAACGAAATGCCTAATTTCTCATATCTCCCTACTTTGAGCCGTGAAGAATGGGAAGGGAAAAAAGGATATGTTCACGCACTATATGAGGAAGTATGTAAACAGAAAATGTCTGTAAACGAAGAAAATCTTCCTGCACCCGGTCCGGCATATTTTTATCTCTGCGGCTGGAAAGCCATGATCGATGACGCCAAGCAAAAAATTCTTGCCATGGGTTACGATAGAAAGGCGATACATTTGGAATTGTACGGATAAATACATTTACTAATCCACCACAATTTAAAATCTCTTTATGGAAAAGAATACCCGCCGGAGTATTGCTATCAGCGCCCTTGTGCTGTCATTAATGTTTTTCAATTTTAGCAGGCTAGTAAATTCTGAATGCATCCGTGCAATTCATATCGTGACACTCATGATTGCAGGTGCGGCTGCATATGTGCTGCTCGTGAATATTGCAGGATTAATAAAGAGGAGTAGTTAGGAGCAGGCAGTAGCAGTGGCAGTGGCAGTTGCGTCACACGATAAGTCCATTAACGAGATTTCTTACTTCGCTCATACCTACACGTTCCTGTTTCATTGAATCCCTATACCTGATGGTAACAGTTTTATCTTCTTTAGTTTGATGATCGATGGTCACACAAAATGGTGTACCTATAGCATCCATACGCCGGTATCTTTTACCAATAGCATCTTTCTCTTCGTAAAAGCAATGAAAGTCTGGCTTGCATTCATCCATCAACGCTTTAGCAATTTCAGGCAGGCCATCTTTTTTGATCAATGGAAACACAGCTAATTTCAACGGTGCAATTTTAGCCGGGATTTTTAATACTACACGGCTATCTTCACTGCCATCTTCTTTAAGCCATTTATCCTCAGCATAGGCATGGCTAAGAATTGTTAGTACCAAACGGTCCAGGCCAACCGAAGTTTCCACCACGTATGGAATATAGTTCCCAAAAGGTTTTCCATCTTCTTTGAGATCGTTGTCAAAATACTGCAGTTTCTTCCTGCTATGTTCCTGGTGTTGTTTAAGATCATAATCAGAGCGGGAATGCACACCCTCTAATTCTTTAAATCCAAAGGGGAATTCGTATTCAATATCGAGCGCGGCCTTTGCATAGTGTGCCAGTTTAGTATGGTCATGGAAACGTAATTTCTCTGCAGGAATTCCCAGGTCAATATGCCATTGCATCCTTGTTTCTTTCCAGTAATTGTACCATTCCGTTTCTGTTCCGGGGCGAACGAAGAACTGCATTTCCATCTGCTCAAATTCACGCATCCGGAAAATGAATTGCCTTGCCACAATCTCGTTACGAAATGCTTTACCAGTTTGTGCGATACCAAAAGGGATTTTCATCCTGCCGGTTTTTTGTACATTAAGAAAATTTACAAAAATTCCCTGTGCGGTTTCCGGCCTCAGGTATATCTTATCAGATTCTTCGGATACGCTACCCAGTTGGGTCGAGAACATTAGGTTGAACTGGCGCACCTCCGACCAATTACCTGTGCCACTAACCGGGCACTTAATTTTATTTTCTTCAATAAGATTTTTTATCCCAGCAAGATCATCCACAGCCAGTAAATCTTCCATCGATTTTATCAACACGAATTCTTCCTCTTTCTTTCCCGCCAGGGCCAATTGTTCTGCATGAGATTCTATCAAATGATCAACGCGATATCGCTTATTGCTATCTTTATTATCGATCATTGGATCACTAAAACTGGCGACGTGGCCGCTTGCTATCCATGTGGTAGGATGCATAAAAATAGCCGCATCTATTCCAACAATATTTTCATGAAATTGCGTCATGCTTTTCCACCAATAATCACGGATATTTTTTTTTAATTGTGCACCATATTGACCGTAATCATAAACAGCGCTGAGGCCATCATATATTTCGCTGCTGGGAAAAATGTAACCGTATTCTTTGCAATGTGCAATTAATGCCGGGAAAATGTTTGATTCGTTTGCCATATGCGGCAAATATAGGAAAGTAGGCAGTAGCAGTAGCAGTTGGCAGTTTTAGTAACTGCAGTAGGCACGATTTGTTGTCTGGCTTACTGCTACTGCCCACTGCTACTGCTTACTGATTTAAGATCGGATTATTCAAATGCCTCTCAGCATCCCTGTCATTCTTCTTTTCAAAATTTTTCAATAATGCATCATTAAGATCTACTCCTGTTTGGTTTGCAAGGCAAATCAGCACCCAGAGCACATCTGCCATCTCATCACCGAGGTCATTTTCAGCTTCACCAGGTTTGGAAGATTGTTCCCCATATCTGCGAACCATCAGGCGGGATAATTCACCTACCTCTTCCATCAGGATACCAAGGTTTGTGAGTTCCGAAAAATACCTTACACCAATTGTTTTAATCCAACTGTCCACTTTTTGTTGGGCTTCGCCAAGGGTAAGCTGCATAGTTAAAATTGTTAATGGTTGATTGTAAATGGTTAAAGGGAGGTCTTGTTATCTTTTTTTTGTTTCAATAAATTAAGATGAGGAAATATTCTTACTCCTTCAATTTGGAATCTATAATAATTGTTACCGGTCCATGATTGATGAGTTTTACATTCATGTCGGCACCAAATGTCCCTGTAGAAATTTTTTTCCCAAGATCTGTCTCTAATTGTACGATGAACTTCTCGTACATTGGAATGGCATACTCTGGCTTGCTTGCTTTGATATAGCTGGGTCGATTGCCTTTTTTTGTTGATGCATGAAGAGTGAATTGGCTCACCAGTAAAATCTCTCCCCCCGCATCCAGGATTGAGATGTTTGGCACCTTATTCTCATCATCAAATATCCTCAGATTCACGATCTTGCTGCTCAACCATTCGATATCCCCGAAATTGTCCTCATCTTCAATACCAACCAATACCAGTAAGCCTTTGCCAATCTTGCCGATTATTTCAAAATCAATAGCAACCTGGGCTTCCATTACTCTTTGGATAATTACACGCATAAAAAATTTATTATTTTATAATTACCATAAGGACTTCACAGGTATCAAATTTGCTGCCATTTAAGATGTTCTTATTAAATAATGTTTAAATATATAGGTATACCGATTTTTATCCCAACCGACAAACTAATTTTCCCCAATGTATGTGTACAAAACAGCTAAAGCAATACCGGCCTGAACATCTTTAATTTTGCACAGTTGTTGTCCACAGATGTTGATATCTACACCTATGATTGTTGGTGCAGTAAAATTATTTTCGTTGTCCGCTCAAATCTGATAACAATTACTTAACCCCTTAAAATATGCAAAATAAAGCTCAACCTGGTCATGGCCTTGTCTTCACCCGGCAATTTACAAAGGATGGTATATCGCCATTTGATATGTTTGAATATGACTATCGAACATCAGTCATAAAGAACCCGTCGGGCGAGATCGTTTTTCAAATGGATAACGTGGAAGTGCCTAAACAATGGAGCCAGATTGCAACTGATATTTTAGCACAAAAATATTTTCGTAAAGCTGGAATTCCACAACCTGATGGAACTACCGGCAGGGAAACAACGATTCGCCAGGTAGCACATCGTATGGCTCATTGCTGGAGAGTATGGGGTGAGCGTTATGATTATTTTGCAGGCAAAAAAGATGCACAGGTGTTTTATGATGAGCTTGTGTATTGCATCCTTAACCAGGCTTGTGTGCCTAACTCACCGCAGTGGTTCAATACCGGCTTACATGAAGTATATGGAATAAAAGGGAAACCACAAGGTCATTATTTTGTTGATAGTGTTGATGGGGTATTGAAAAAATCTACTTCCGCATATGAGCGTCCACAACCGCATGCTTGTTTTATCCTGAGTGTGGAAGACGACCTTGTAAATGAAGGTGGAATAATGGACCTGTGGGTTAGGGAAGCGAGGATTTTTAAATATGGCAGTGGAGTAGGCACCAATTTCAGCAGCATCAGGGGTGAAGGCGAGAAGTTAAGTGGTGGAGGTACATCAAGCGGTTTGATGAGTTTTTTAAAAATTGGAGATCGTGCAGCGGGAGCTATCAAAAGTGGTGGAACTACAAGGCGAGCAGCTAAGATGGTTTGCCTCGATCTTGATCACCCCGAAATTGTTCAGTTCGTTAACTGGAAAGTAGAAGAAGAATCAAAAGTTGCTGCCCTGATCGATGCAGGCTACCCCAGTGATTATGAAGGTGAAGCTTATAAAACGGTAAGTGGACAAAACAGCAACAATTCGGTGCGTATTCCAAATGCTTTCTTCCATGCATTAGAGAAAGGTGAGGATTGGGAATTGAAAGCGAGAAGTGATGGGCGCACGATGAAAAAAGTGAAATCAAAAGATCTCTGGGACAAGATAAATTATGCCGCATGGCGTTGTGCCGATCCTGGTACCCAATTCGATACTACGATCAATGAATGGCATACCTGCCCGGAAGGCGGTCCCATAAGGGCGTCTAACCCATGCAGTGAGTACATGTTCCTGGATAATACTGCTTGTAACCTGGCTTCTGTAAACCTCAGAAAATTCTTCGATGAATCGGATAACAGTTTTGATGTTACCGGTTTCGAATACACAACAAGGCTTTGGACTACAGTATTGGAAGTTTCTGTATTGATGGCACAGTTTCCAAGTAAAGAAGTTGCCCAGCTATCCTATGATTATCGCACTCTTGGTTTGGGCTTTGCAAATCTTGGTAGTATGCTAATGGTTAGCGGGATCGCTTATGATAGTGAAGAAGCACGTGCAATTGCCGGGGCCATCACTGCGATTATGACCGGTGTCTCCTATAAGACATCAGCAGAACTTGCACAACACCTTGGCCCGTTCAGTAAATACGAGGAAAACAAAAAACATATGTTGCGGGTTATGCGTAATCACCGTGCTGCAGCATACGATGCAATTGATGCATACGAAGGCATAGAAATAAAACCAAAAGGAATTAACGCAAAATATTGCCCTGACTATTTGTTGAAGGCAGCTACCAGGGCATGGGATGATGCAGTAATGATGGGTGAAAAATATGGTTACCGCAATGCACAAACCACGGTAATTGCACCAACTGGTACTATCGGCCTCGTAATGGATTGTGATACTACAGGAGTTGAGCCTGATTTCGCCCTTGTAAAATTTAAAAAATTAAGCGGTGGTGGTTATTTCAAGATTATCAACCAAAGTGTTCCACAGGCATTAAAAAACCTGGGCTATAAAGTTTCAGAAGCAGAAGAGATAGTAAATTATGCTAAGGGCCACGCAACTTTTGCAGGGGCACCTTCCATCAATTCTCGAACTCTTGTTGAAAAAGGTTTTTTACCTGAAGAGATAAAAAGCCTGGAAGCTGCTCTGCCTTCAGCATTCGAGATAGGATTTGTTTTTAATGTTTATAATCTTGGTGAGCCTTGCCTGCAAAGACTTGGTTTTATTCCTGAACAGTATTATAATTTCGAATGGAGCCTGCTCGAAGCATTGGGCTTCAATGATGAGGAAATCGAAGCAGCCAATATTTACATCTGTGGTACCATGACTGTAGAAGGCGCTCCTTACCTGAAAGCAGAGCATCTCTCCGTGTTTGACTGTGCTAATAAATGTGGAAATATTGGACAGCGCTATATTCACCAGGGCGGCCATATTCGTATGATGGGCGCTACACAGCCATTTATAAGCGGCGCAATTTCTAAAACGATCAACCTCCCGAATGAAGCCACTATCGAAGAAATCGCAGAAGCATATAAACTCAGCTGGGAACTTGGTTTAAAAGCTTGTGCGCTTTACCGTGATGGTTCAAAACTTTCACAGCCACTAAGTAATAAAAGCGACAAGAAGAAAAAAGTAAGTGCCGATGCGTCTGAAGAAAATATAAAGGAAGAAGAGCCTGCATCTACATTGGTTGATATGGGTAAACTTACAATCGACGAATTATTGCATGAAGTAAACAAAAGAGTTCAAACAAGTGCAGATACTTCATTAAAGCGTCAACTTGCCATGATTGTAGAGCGCAGATCATTACCAGGCAAACGCCGTGGTTTCACTCAAAAAGCAAAGATCAATGGGCAGGCATTATTCCTTCGTACCGGTGAATACAATGATGGCACTTTAGGTGAGATTTTTATCGATATGGCAAAAGAAGGTGCAACAATGCGTAGTATGCTAAACTGTTTTGCGATTTCGATCTCAATAGGTTTGCAGTATGGCGTTCCACTTGAAGAGTTTGTTGAAAAATTTGTTTTCACGCGGTTTGAACCATCAGGTATGGTAGATCATCCGAATATTAAAACCACTACATCTATCATCGACTTCATGTTCAGATCACTTGCTTACGAATACCTGGGAAGAAATGATTTGGTACATGTACTTGACAAGCCTGAAGTGGAGAATCTTGGTAATGAACCATGGGACAAATCGACACCGACTATTGGAGATCGCACCCCTGAACTCAGTGAGGTTCGTGTTATCGGAACATCAGCGAAACCAGCAGGTGTACAACCAAAAATTGTACTGGCCCACCGTGCGCCTTCTGCACCAAGGGTACATAATAACCTCAGCAGCATAAATGATGCGAACAGGAGTATGCAAAGTGATGCACCCGCATGTAACACTTGCGGACACATTACGATTCGTAATGGAACCTGTTACAAATGCCTGAACTGTGGGAATAGTATGGGTTGTAGTTAGCTCAATAAGTTCAAGAGGTTTAAGAGGTTTAAGAGGTTCAAGAGGTTCAAAAGGTTCTTGAACCTCTTGAACCTTTTGAACCTCTTGAACCTTTACAAAGCCATCCCGCAACGGATGGCTTTAGTTTTTATTGTGCAAATCAAAATTTTAAAGATGGGGTCCTTACCTATTTAAACCAGATATTTTTTATAAATTGGCTATCTATTTTGCAATTATAAAAAAATCCAAATGTCTAAGCTAATCCTCCTGGGTCTCGGGTTCTTTGCATGTGCAATTTCTTATGCCCAAAACAAACCAGCAACCCTGAATAGTATTCCAAAAGATGCGGGCGTACAAGGGACAATTGTTCATATGGCCAACAAGAATCCGCTAAACAACGAGTTGATCATTTTTAAAAGTCAGAAAAATGGAAATGAATACCAGGTGATCAGCGACTCGCTCGGCAAGTTTGCTACAAGGCTGGCATCGGGTGATAAATATGAGATCTTTATTATGGGTTTCAAGGATTCAAGTAGTTACAATATGCTGGATATACCAGCACTCGAAGCGAATGCTTTTTATAAAAATCCATTTACAATTGATATAAAATTCGAGCCATCAAAAACATTCGTACTTGATAATGTTGAATTTGATTTTGGAAAAGCTACACTTCGCCCGCAATCGTATACCACACTTGATGACCTTATCGAATGGCTGAACAGAAAGCCTGATGACAGGATTGAGATTGGGGGTCATACTGATAATATCGGCACTAATGCTAAAAATAAATTGCTATCGCTTGAACGTGCGAAATCAGTGGTTGCGTATCTCGTTGCAAAGGGCATCGCTGAAGATCGTGTAACTGCAAAAGGTTATGGAGCTGATGAGCCTATTGAAGAAAACGATAATGATGAGGGGCGTCAAAAAAACAGGCGGACGGAGGTTAAGATACTTGAGTAAGAAAACGTTTAAAACGTTTGAGAGGTTTAAGAGGTTCAAGAGTTTCAAAAGGTTCTTGAACCCCTTGAACCTCTTAAACTTCTTAAACTTCTTAAATCTACTTCTTCTTCACAAAATCTCTTAAGTAACTGCAACTACTATACGCAGTTTTATAAAAAGCAGTTGTCCCATAATCTTTGATCAATGCCGGGTAGTATTTATTTCTTTTAAATAAGGTAAAATACTTTTTACCCGCAGTTTCATAAGCTCCATAATTATTTGGGTAATCATCATATTGAGGCATCTGCACCTGTTTCTGTGCGCATTTGGCCATCATAAATAATGCCCGCGCCTGGAAGTTCTTATCTGCTGACGACTTCATTGCTTTTTCAAAAAACTTTTCTGCTGAATAACAACCATAATATTCTTTTTTAAAAATACCCGCATCTTTAGGAATATAATATCCATCACTACCACTCCGGTAGTACTCAACCATTTCCCATGCATGGCCGTAGTATGTAATGTTGTATAAGCCAAGCGCATATTTATAATAATGCTTTGCTGCATTGGCTTTATCTGTTTCGAGTAAAGCGAGCAACCTTTTCATTTCTTGTGCAAAAGCAGTTTTCGAGGTAACAAAATTTTGCTCTGCCGGCAATGCTTCTTCGCGGTCATATAGGAGATCTATGAATGGGTTCTTAGTAATGACCAGCGATTTCTTATCCGTAGCGCGTTTGAACCAATCGATTGCTTTATCAAAATTATATTCCCGCAAATATGCCGTACCTGCAAAATCTGCTACTATATCATTATTTACTGAGTTATGCGAGATTAAATATTTTTCCAACCCGGATGAGCCTTTACTTTGGATAAGTGAATAGAGGCGTTCAACATCAGTGCTGGTAAGCTTGCTACGCATTTGTTCAACTGCAATCCTATAGCTCCATTCCTCACCCTTTATACCTGTATTATAGATCCAATCTGCAGCACCTATAGCAAGGATCTCTTTGTGTTTATCGCCTTGTTGATAATAT
Source organism: Chitinophagaceae bacterium (assembly GCA_046595095.1). GTDB lineage: Bacteria > Bacteroidota > Bacteroidia > Chitinophagales > Chitinophagaceae > Ginsengibacter. The sequence goes on along the minus strand of JBKJPO010000211.1, from coordinate 1,897 downwards.
TTTTGGGCCAGGATTTCACTTGTGAGATTTCTATAAAATATTTTCCAGCTCTCATCTTTTCTTGCCTTGCTTTCAAGCCATTGTAACGATGGAAGTATTTGATCTTCGAATGCCGCATCGATCTTCTCCTTTTCATTTATTGTAACAAGTAGATTGGTAAGCGACCATTGGTCTTTCAGTTTATCACTCTGCTTCATTTTTTGTGCGGAAGCCAGGTATTGTTTTGATTTATCCAAATCCTTTACCATGTATGCGGTGTATGCCGAAGCAATTTCAAAAAGTGCAGGGTTTGAAGATTTTTTATCCTCCGCCACTTTATGCATGAAGGTTATGAGCTGCCTTGCTTCTTTTGATGCTGCAATGGATGTGCTGTCATACGGAACGTCAAACCAATAAGAATAAAAAGCTTTGCCGCCTTTTTCTTTTCCTAATAACGGGGAGAAATAATATTCTTCAATTTTGTTTACCTCGCGTATCGCCAGTATTTCAAGTAACTCATGGGAAGGGCTGAGCGCATAGATTTTTTCCAAAGATTCAAATTCATTCTTTGGATTCTCCAACGCAAATAAGGCAAGCATAAGAGCTTTTTCATCATTGTTTTCACAAAGCGACAAATAAGCTTGTCTGCCTTGTGCATGATTAACACTCCAGGTAAATCCAAGGTAATTTGAAATTCGTTTAGCAGGCCCCATTGCAAATGCCTTTGAGAATAAGTAGGCAGATTCTTTTCGTTTATTTTGTCTAAAGAGCGCTCCTGCCTTGAGGCTTAAACTTAGTTGTTTCAGGATACTATTCTCAGGGTTAGGAACTATAAACTTATCATAATAAGTGATCACATCAGCATAACGGCCATTGTAATGCGAAAGCCGGATTGCCTGGTAGGCATAACGAAGTTTATAAAAATTCTGTTTCGCAGCAGCATATAATTGCAAAGCATTTTTTACTAATCCGGTCATTTTTATACTATCTCTTTTCATGTTATCCCATTCTCCATCTTGCCCTACTGCATATACTTCTGCTTTCTTTGAATACATAATATAGCCCAGACCTTCTAGATCATTATTGGAGATAAAATAATTTGTCATACTGTTTTTCTTCAATGAGTCGGGCAGCTTGAGGGGTTGCTTTTTTTCAAGATTCATGTATAGGCTATTGAGATCCTTCCATGCATACCTCATTACGAAATCGTATGCATCTTTGTCAGTAACCGGCACTCCGCAATGTGCTGCCCATTCGGTTGCAAGCAGGTCTTCAGTTTTTACCAGTTCCTGTTCATCATATAGAAAACGCAATCCAGTGAAATAAAATGGTTTGAAACCTTTGGCATTTGAAAGATCATTATGAAAAAAGGAAGTGTAGTAATCGTACGGATCAGCATCTGGTCCGCATCCAACGATGTTATAAGGAAAAGCAATGCTGAAAATATTAATTGAGGCCGCTAAAAATAGTTTCCATTTCATGAACTGTGTATTTGCTTAAAGTTAAAGAATCAAAGTGATACATTGTAAGCCGTATTTCCGGTGCTGGCAGGCGTTTCCTGATCGATTTCATTGCAGCAATAATTTCTGAATAGTCACTTTGTTCTACGCGAAGAATATCCGCTTCACGAAATTCATAGCCTTCAATTATAGTATCCTTCAACACTTTGAATCGATTGAAAGAGGTGGAATGAAAAACCTGGTTGTGAAGCATGTTTTCCGGATAGTGCTGTATTAATCCGGTGTATTCATTTTTCCTGTATAATACAATCCAGTTAAACACCGGCATAGCTACATCCAATTGCAATGGATATGTTGATAGATTTCCAATATATTTTTTCAACTCCTCATTCTCAAGTATTGAATTTTTTGTTGCAGGATTTTTAAGGTTACCCATGTTGTATGCCATCAGCATTCCA
>JBKJPO010000164.1:0-3968 GCA_046595095.1 Chitinophagaceae bacterium | reverse complement strand
GTTTCGCGTTGGTAAGGAAATCAGATATTGTTGCATATTGATAGTTACCAAATGTATTTTGAATAAATGCATTATAAACATCATTCAATTCAAGATCAATTCCTGTTGAAAGACTATGCCTTCCCAAATTGAATCTGAAAATATCCTGGAAATTATAGTTCTTTTGTGCCAGTTTATTTACAGTAGAACTATTATCAGACCCCAGGTTGATTGTACCCGCAGAACCATCAAATAGCTGAATTCTTGGAAAATCCTGGCCAATGGGCCCACGGTCATCCAGAACATTAGAGTAAGTGAGTAATAGCCTGTTGCTCATAGAATTGCTGAATGAAGATCTCAATTCACCAGTTACATAGTGGGAACTTGATGGCTGGAAAACACCATTATTGTAGAAGTTGATCGTACTTAAACTACTAGAAGCGGTGTTTACTCGTTCTCCCTGGTTGTACCTGTAAGTCAAAGAAAATTTATTTTTCTCATTAACTGAATAATCAATTTTTGCTGTTATCCTGTTTGCTTCGATAGTTTCTGGATTGTCGACAAAGCCACCCGCATCATAGCCATAACGGGCGCGAATCGTATCGGCCAAAGCAATAATTTGTGGACCCCTAAGCACTCCACGGTAAGTGGAAGTGTCAAAACTCTGTGGCCGCACATCCCTTTGTATCTCACCACTTAAAAAGAAGAATAATTTATTCTTGATCAATGGTCCACCAATGCGAATACCATAAGTTTTATTCTCAAATTTTCCGAATCTAATTGCATTCTCCTTAGGTCCGGTAGGCGTTTTACCGGAAAGTTTTTCACTACGGAATGTGTAATAAATTGACCCTGTCACTGTATTCGTACCTGACCTGGTAATTGCATTAATTCCACCACCGGTGAAGCCGCTTAAGGATGCATCGTATGGAGAAATAACCACCTGGATCTGGTCAATGGCATCAAGTGAAATCGGAGCAATGTTGGCCTGTCCACCATTTGTTCCTGATGCAGCAAGACCGAAAACGTCGTTATTCAGAGCGCCATCCACATAAAACGCATTGTAACGGTTATTCTGACCCGCAATGGAGATGGAGCCGTCGGTGGTGCCAAGCTTTGCCTGGGGAACAGTTCTGAGATAATCTGTAATGTTGCGACCTACAGTAGGCAAATTTGTAATACGGTCTCTGCCAATAGTAGATTCAGTACCACCTTTACTTTGAGATGCAACTCTTGTACCTGAAACTGTTACCGCAGTAAGTTCAGTTACCTTACCCGTAAGTGAGATATCCTGCTTGGAACTTTCTCCAAGCGTGAGATAAATCTCATCTTCGGTACTTGTCTGGAAATTCACAAAACTCACTGTAATAGTGTAAGGCCCACCAGGAGCCATATTATTGATCTCGTACTTGCCGCCGGATTTGGTAATGGTTCTGTAAATAGTTCCGGTGGGAACATTCGTTACAGTAACTGTTGCACCGGGAAGAGCTTCCCCTCCTGATGATTTAACAAAGCCTGACATACTGCTGGTGGTAACCTGGGCATACAATAAAAATGGTGATGCCAGGAAGGCAAAAACCATTGTAAATAGACATTTTCGAAGCATAGTTTTAGTTCGTTTTACGCGTGCAAAGAAAGGGTAAAATTACCGAAATATTAACAAGTTTTATTAACAGTAATGTGGGTAACATCAATAAAGGCAATGGTTTTAATGAATTTGCTGCTTATCAACTCAAGCATTTACTGTGAATCATTTAAGGGTTGATTATTGCATCGCCAATTAAAATCAACTTCTATCAATTTCATAACATGGGCTTTCAGAGTTTTTACAAGGTAAGGATTATTCAAAAGCGACAAAATTTGGCCGGCAAATTCTTCTGCGGAAATTGCTGCCAGCTCTTCCTGCCCACCATCAGGCGGATAATATATTTTGACCTGGGAAAAAATTGGTATAAGCTGCCATCCGAACCAATTGAAATCATCTTTTCGGGTTGGTACCTGTTGTAAAGCCTATGCAACTCCTGAACTGCACTATTGTTATAGTGGTAAATATTCTGAAATGGCATCTGTGAAAAAATTCTACGGGCCATTGAAAAAAATATGCCAGCCCGCGTTAGGTAAAAGACCTGGATATCCAAGCAATGAGGGGATAGTTTATCGATCCATTCATGTGGTACTTTTTCTTTTAATAGGCGAAAAGGATTATCTCGTGTTGTTTTGACAGGCCCAGGATCATAGAAAGTCCTGAGTTGATCACCCTTAGTTAGTGGGCCAGAAAAACCGGGTTGTAATGACGAAGATGCGCATCGGGGTAAAGATAAGTTAAACGGGGAAGGCTGCCTTTATTGTACCTTTGGCTTTTTAAAAATGCAATCATGTTAGATAAGATAAAAGCTGCGATAGAAGATATCAAAAAAGGCAAGCTGGTAATCGTAGTAGATGATGAAGACAGGGAGAATGAAGGTGATTTCATTACTTCTGCAAAAAATGTCACCCCGGAGATTATAAATTTTATGAGCCGGCATGGAAGGGGCCTGGTATGCGTGCCTCTTGTTGAAGAACGTTGTGACGAACTTCAATTAGATATGATGGTCAGCAGAAACACTTCATTACATAGCACCCCCTTCACTGTAAGTGTAGATCTGTTGGGCAAGGGTTGTACTACTGGCATTTCCGCACACGACCGGGCCAAAACTGTACAAGCCTTAATCGATCCCCGCACAAAAGCATCCGACCTTGGCAGACCAGGCCATATTTTTCCACTTCGCGCAAGAAAAGGGGGAGTGCTCAGAAGGGCGGGTCATACAGAAGCCACTATCGATTTGGCTAACCTGGCAGGGCATGGTGAAGCTGGAGTTCTCGTAGAAATTATGAATGAGGATGGTACCATGGCAAGATTGCCTGAATTAAGGGTTTTGGCTGAAAAATTTGATCTCAAATTAATTTCCATTAAGGACCTCATAGCTTACAGGCTTTGCACAGAATCATTAATTAAAGAAGATGTAAGGGTGAATATGCCAACGAAATATGGTGTCTTTACTTTAGCTGCTTTCAGGCAGATCCATACCGGTGAAGAACATATGGCCCTCATAAAGGGAAGCTGGGAAAAAGATGAGCCAATCCTGGTGCGGGTACATTCAAGTTGCATGACCGGGGATATTCTTGGTTCTTTGCGATGTGATTGCGGCGATCAGCTGCATACCGCAATGAAAATGGTGGAAGATGCGGGCAAAGGCGTTGTACTCTATATGAACCAGGAGGGAAGAGGCATTGGGTTATTAAACAAACTCAGAGCTTACAAACTACAGGAAGGTGGATTGGATACAGTAGAGGCAAACCTTCAACTTGGATTTGGTATGGACGAGCGTGATTATGGCATTGGTGCCCAGATTCTTCGCCAGCTTGGAATTACTAAAATGAAACTGATCTCAAACAACCCACGAAAACGCAAAGGGCTTGACGGCTATGGTTTGGAAATCGTGGATACGGTGCCGATAGAGATAAAATCTAACGCACATAATCATAAATACCTTGAGACTAAGCGGGATAAATTGGGTCATAAAATATTAGAGGAGAAGGGATGATCTGTATTATACGCGGTGTTTAGTGAGTCGTCATTGCGAGGAGGCCAAAGCGGTCCGAAAGTAAAATCCAATCAGCGGCCGACGAAGCAATCTCTGTGGGACATAAAATATAGAGGAGAAGTCGTCATTGCGAGGAGGCCAAAGCAGTCCGAAAGTAAAATCCATTCAGCGGCCGACGAAGCAATGTCTGGACCGATTTTATGGTTTCGAATCTTTCCAATCCAATACCTTTGAAATTAATTTTTTAAAAAGTTTCAACTACCCCACACAAATCAATCCATAATGGATTTTGCAGATTGATCATATCTTCTTTCTTTTTCCTGCTTCCGCTTTTGATGATCTTTTCTAGCCCAATTGCTTCTTCGATCCGGTAAAAATTTCGATACCACACAAGTTTGTCACAAT
>JBKJPO010000573.1:0-8137 GCA_046595095.1 Chitinophagaceae bacterium | reverse complement strand
ATGATGGAGCATATCAGGTCCCGGTCAATAATAAATTGTCTTAATGAATTCTTTTGCCTTTTTAGCGATAATTCTCCTCCTTCTGGGGTGGCAGCTCATGTTCAAATCAATTTTATTATTTATAATCACTAAAGCTATTTAAAATGAAAATAGGTATTACATGCTTAAATGTTTCTAAAGGTAAATCGTTATCAGGAAACCTGGCATTGCGCTTCGTGCAGCTTATCCTTATTACAATTTATTCGCTCATTTGGGCACCTGCTTCTGCCCAGTTAGTTAGACTTGGTGCGGGATCGGCAGCAAATCTGTTACCAATCGTTAATGCATTTCGTTCTGATCTGGGAGGAGGACTTAATCCAAATGTGATTGGTTCCTTTGGTACAGGCCGCCGGGAGATCAATTGGGACGGTGTGCCTGATGGATTCTCGGCTCCCAACAATCTCCCTGCTAATTTTTTCAATGCCAACTCTCCGCGGGGAGCAGTTTTCACAACCCCCGGAGCGGGATTCATGGTAAGCGCTAATGCCGCTATAGGCCCTGTAAGATTTGATAATATCAATCCAACCTACTCTTCACTATTTTCGACATTCACAGCTCAACGTCTTTTCACGGCCCTTGGAAGTAAGGTCACCGATGTTTCTTTCTTTATACCCGGATCAAACACCCCGGCAAGCACACGAGGGTTTGGAGCCATATTTACTGATGTAGATTTGGCAAACACCACGAGCATCCAATATTTCGACCAAAATAATAATTCGCTCGGAATTCATTTTGTTCCCGGCATAATTGGCTCTAACTCATTATTATCCTTTCTTGGTGTTTCCTTCCCAACACCTATTATTTCACGCGTTCGCATTATCTCAGGAAATTCTGGCCTGGGTCTTAATGAAAATCTTCCTGCAATTGATATGGTTGTTATGGATGATTTTATATATGGTGAACCGAATGCGATTTGCCCTGAGATAATGGTGACAATACCTGATGCTTTTGCTCTCCCTTCAGGTGTATTAGCCAATACAGTTTATATAGGGTACCTGCCAGCGTCTTCATTAACGCTCACTTCGATAGTGACAGGCGGAACCGGAAGCTATAATTATACCTGGTCAACAGGTAGCAATGCTAATGCCATTACAGTGAGCCCAACATCTCCTACCACCTATACTTTAAACGTAACCGATCAAAATGGTTGCCCGGGTAGTGGTTCAAAAACAGTCAATGTAATTGATGTGAGGGGTGGTAAGAAAAACGATAAAGTTGTAATTTGTCATAAACCCGAAAAACAAGCGAATACGCTAACAATCAGCTCCGACGGCGTTGAAGCCCACCTCGCTCATGGAGATATGCTTGGCAGTTGCTCGCTGTTAAATGGAATAACTCAACATGAAGCGCCACCGGAAATTACAGCCGGATCATCATTCAAAGTGAAAGTGATACAAAATCCTTCAGCTAACTATTTTTCTGTCCGCGTCGAAGGTAATAGCAAGGATTTGATGAAGCTTCGCGTAGTAGATATGCAAGGACGGGTAATCGAAATCAAAGACAATCTACAGTCCAATCAAATAATAAAGATTGGAAGTTCATACCATCCCGGAACTTACCTGGTAGAAATTGTGCAGGGACAAGAAAGAAAACAATTGAAGCTGGTAAAAACCAATTGATAGAACTCATGTATTTAATAAGATAAGAGGCCATACGAAAAGTATGGTCTCTTATTAATTTTAGATTAAACATCTCATCTACCCGGGATAGAATAATTACGTCTGTAATGAGTTATAGTTTTGGGTAATAAACTGCTATACCTCCAGTTTAAAATATCATGCTTAATTTAAATTTGAATCTTTGTTCTTGATAATTAGGGCTTTGGTTTAAACGAATTACCATAATTCCAGTCTATTAAATGAATTTTGCACTGGATCATTTATAATACAATCCATTTACAATGAAAAAGATCTCACAATACCTTTTTGTGCTTCTTTTATTATCTGCTGCCGGCACTGCGCTTTCTTCATTTTATACACCGGATAGTAAAGAATTTTCTTTTCGGTTTCCTTTTCAAAAAGCAGGGTTAAACGAAAAAGAAGCAGCAGCTCACCTCATCAGCAGGTTCAGCTTCGGTGTAAATCCTGGAAACGTAGACGAAGTTTCGAAAATGGGGGTGGAAAAATGGTTTAAAGAGCAACTGGATGGAACTTTCGCAGATAATGAAATCCAGGATAAGCTTGCGGGTTATGCATCCCTTAAGATGGACAACCAGGAGATTGTAAAGACTTATCCAAAAGGTGGGCAGATTTTGAGAATGGCTGTAAAGGATGGTGAAATTGAGAGAGACTCAGTTAATAAAGGAGATAAGAAAGATTACAGGAAAGAATTGAGGAGATATATGCAGGAAAATGGCTTGAAGCCCCAGGCCGAACTGCTTAGGGAATTATTTGGTCAAAAAATTCTTAGGGCAGCATATTCAAATAATCAACTCCAGGAAGTAATGACGGATTTCTGGTTCAATCATTTCAATGTAGCGATCTCAAAAGGCGGTGTGCAGCAATTCGTAACTTCTTATGAACGTGATGTCATCCGCCCAAATGTCCTGGGAAAGTTTGAGACCTTACTGCTTGCTACAGCCAAATCTCCGGCCATGCTCGCTTATCTCGATAATACTAAAAGTTCGGTGAATGAAGAAAACATGATGGGAGGGCAACAAAAACTAAATAAAAAAATGCAGGAGAGGATGGAAAGTATGGATTCCACTATGCAGAAAAATGCCAAAGGCAAGATAAAAAAACCAAAGATGCAAGGGCTCAATGAAAACTATGCACGGGAGATCATGGAGCTGCATACATTGGGTGTAGATGGTGGATACACCCAGTCTGATGTTACCCAGGCGGCCCGGGTGCTTACAGGTTGGAGCCTTAATCCTCAGATCGAATACAATGTGAAAGCAAGAAAACTTCCAAACAAGTCAAGAATAGAAAAAATGGGATTCGTGTATGATGATAATTTTCTTTTCGCTGTTAATAAACATGATAAGGGAGAGAAAAAAGTGCTCGGGCAGGTTTTTCCTGAAGGTGGCGGATATGAGGAAGGAGAGAAACTCATACATATGCTTGCAACACATAAGGCTACCGCTAAATTCATTTCCAAAAAACTGGCTATTCGTTTTGTTAGTGATAATCCTTCGCAAAGCCTGGTGGATAAAATGGCTAAAACATTTTTAGAAAAAGAAGGTGATATAAAAGAAGTAATGATCACTATGGTTTCGGCACCAGAATTCTGGAGTAAAGAAGCACTGAGGGAAAAAACGAAATCTCCTTTTGAACTGGCGATTAGCGCAATACGCAGTACAAATGCCCAGGTTGACGCACCTTACCAGCTTTATCTCTGGATTACTAAAATGGGTCAGAAAGTGTATAATTACCAGGCCCCCACCGGGTTTCCTGATAAAGGACAGTATTGGATCAATACTGGATCTCTGTTAAATCGAATGAATTTTGGACTTGCACTGGCATCGGGCCGCATACCTGGTGTAAAAGTAAATTTATTGGCCCTCAATAATAATCATGAGCCTGAAAGCGCACAATCAGCACTTAAGATTTATAGTAAGCTACTAATGCCTGAACGAAATGTGGACGAAACAGTAAATAGGTTAACGCCCATGCTTACCGATCCTGAATTGGTGAAAAAGATTGAAGAAGCAGCCGGTCAAACCTCAACAGCAAAAGCCGCCATGCAGGAAGATGACCAGGATATGATGATGAATGAAAATAAGAAAGATAGAAAACTGGAAGGCAGGCCATCTAAAAAACTAAATGGAAAGAAAGGGGAGATTGGGCAATTGCAAATGGCAAATGGCAACAATACAATGCTTGCCCAGGTGGTAGGTATTATAATTGGCTCACCGGAATTTCAGCGCAGATAAATTAGCTTTTAAAAAATATTTTATGTCTTCAAGAAGAATTTTTCTAAAATCCGGTGGCCTGGCACTTTTTGCAGCAGGGCTTGGTGGCGTACCTTCTTTTATTGCGAAAGCTGCAGAAAGCAGGAAGCTTTGGCTTCCTTACAAAAAGAATAAGATACTGGTCTGTATCTTTCAAAGAGGTGCAATGGATGGATTGATGGCTGTTACACCATTTACAGATAAGTACCTTCAAAAAGCAAGGCCTAACCTGTTTATGTCTGCCGCAAATTCTGCTAACAAACCCTTGATAGATCTTGATGGAAGATTTGGATTGCATCCATCAATGAGTAGTTTCGAAAAACTTTTTAAAGAAAAAAGACTTGCTATTGTACATGGAGTAGGTTCACCAAATACAACCCGTTCTCACTTTGATGCACAGGATTACATGGAATCGGGAACACCATTTAAAAAAGGTACCGATAGCGGATGGCTCAACCGGGCTGTTGGATTATTGGGCCATGAAGCCGCTACACCATTCCAGGCAGTAAGCCTGACCACTTCTTTGCCCCGTTCCTTTTATGGAGACGAAGCAGCGCTTGCCATCAGTAATCTCCAGGATTTTACCATACAGATGAGGGGCAATCCTATGGCGACAAATACCGCCGCTAAAAGCTTTGAAGAACTCTATGATAAAACTTCATCCAATCTTTTGAGTAAAACAGGCAAGGAAAGTTTTGAAGCAATGAAAATTTTGAAAAGTGCCGATGCAAAAAATTATATTCCCGCTAACGGTGCAGTCTACCCTGTTTCACCACTTGGTAATTCTTTGAAACAAGTTGCTCAACTGGTAAAAATGGATGTGGGGCTTGAAATAGCTTTTGCAGAATGTGGTGGATGGGATACACATTATAACCAGGGTACAGAAACAGGGACTTTCTCCCGCAATGTAGCAGACTTGAGCAGTTCTATCAGCGCCTTTTGGACTGATATGGGTTCTTACCAGGATGATGTGGAAGTAATGACTATGACTGAGTTTGGCAGAACGGTGGCTCAGAATGGATCAAACGGTACCGATCATGGAAGAGCATCATGCATGTTCATTTTAGGCAATGATATCAAAGGTGGAACTGTTTATGGAAAAGTTCCTGAGCTTGCCAGGGAAAACCTTGAGGATAACCGGGATCTGCCGGTAACCACAGATTTCAGGGCAGTGTTTAGTGAAGTGGCAACTGCACATTTAAGAATAAAAGACAATGGAAAACTCTTTCCTGAATATACAGGAAGTATAGTTGGCCTGGTGAAGTAGGCAGTGGCAGCAGGCAGTAGGCAGTGGCAGTACTGCACTGCCACTGCCTACTGCTACTGCCCACTGACTCCTATTCCACAACAACCTTATGCGTTTCTTTCAATCCATTTAAACTGAAAAGCATAGTATAAGTACCGGCAGGTAAATCGCCTAAATGACAATGCCCATTATTGACACCGGTAACAGCATACATTTCTGTTTTGATAACTGTTTTGCCTTGCATATTTATTACCCTTACAGACATCGAACCTGTTTTATCTGAATTAAATTTCAACATCAGGTGCCCGGGTTTACTAATCGGGTTTGGACTAAGTGAAGTGATTAATTTTGGTAAAGCTGAAGGATTTTTGAATATCCTCGTTTCCGAAATTTGCGTACTACCATCAATATCTACTGTGGCGATAAGGTAATAAGCATACTTCTCATTGTTACTAATAGTATTATCAGCAAATGTGTACGAACGTATTGTGTTCGAAGTTCCTGCTGCGGGCACTCTGCCAATTTCTGTGTAGTTGCTACCATCCTTGCTTTTGCGCACAGAAAAATAACTTGTGTTTAGCTCAGTCAAAGTTTTCCAAGATAAGGAAGCTTTATTGTTTGCAGAGCTTACCTTAAATTCAGATAAAGTAACCGGTACAGGATCGGTTGCGGTAAAAGAACCGGTCATTCCGCCGGCGCGGTGTGGCTTACACCAGTAATTATAAGTTCCGGCTACAGTAACAGTATATTGAAACACTGTGCTACCAACATTAAGAGGAGCGTCCCATGTCGCCGCACCTGCGGGTAGAGAATTATTTGCACCTTGAGTGCTGGGATCACAGGTAGTTGTGTGGGAACCACTAACCCTTTCAAATCTGATAATATCACCAACCACTACATTTGGAATATTATTGGGTGAGTATGAAAAGTTGGCTACTGTAACAACGTGAGTGGTGGCTTGTACTTTTAAAGTAAATGAAGCAATAAGAAGAAAGAGGAGAAATTTTTTCATAAAGAGAATTTTACATTAATGATGTGAATTAGTTTAATAATATATCTAGCTGGCGCTTCTCAAAGATTTTAATTTACAGCTTCTTCGATATCCTAAAGATCATAAAGATTAGGTGCATTTTTTTAGCATAATTTTCAGCAATAATACTTCAATCCATTTCTAAAAATTCATTAATTTTCTGAGCAGGGATATTTTTTGATTATATGGGGAAAATTGCAAATTGGAACAGCATTTTGATCAAAAATTACTTTAAAAATAAAATATCCCAGGAAAATAAGTTGAATGTAATAAAGATATGATTGAAATTTAAGATGTAGCGTCCATATGGAATCCCCCTAATAAGGATTTAATAAACCGGGTGGAATATTATTCCTCCTACAGTTCTCAAGTTGCTCCTGCTATTTAATATCCTCTTTCTGTTTTGATATAAGTCAGCTTTTAAAACGGAGTCACAGCTGATTTCATGGCATTACATATCGATTCCAGGCTATTTTCCCGTTGAAGGTCTATTGGTATAGTTTATTTATTTTCCTGTAATTTGCAGTAAATTCGTGTGTTGCCTATTGTACTTACATAATATTGTCTTTTTTACAAATAATCTTTTGTAAAATCTATCATATAACTTTTTTTATGAATTCTAATCGCAGGCTTTTTCTTTGTTGTATTTTTTTTCTCTGCATTTCATTACCTGTTTTTTCTCAGACTAATCCTTTAGCCGGACAAAATTTATCCACCGTTGATATTGATAAAATGCCCGATGAGGACATTAAAATTTATTATTCAAAGGCTATTGAGAGCGGATTGTCTCAGGCTGATATATACAAAATCCTTGAGCAAAAAGGGATGCCAAGAGAAGAAATCTATAAATTGAATGAAAGATTAGCAAAGATAAATTTAGATTCAAATACCAAAGTTCCCGAGATAAATAAGGTTGCTAATGATCAAAATAAACCACGTTACTCAAACCAGGATGCTAATATGGTTCGGATGCAAGCGGTTGAAAAAGACCTGGCCGTGTTTGGCTCAGAATTATTCACGACAAGCAGCCTCGTTTTTGAACCCAACTTAAGAATACCCACCCCTGCAGGTTATATTTTAGGGCCTGATGATGAATTAGTCATAAATGTTTTTGGATTCAGTGAAAAAACCTATAACGTTACGGTAAATGAAGAAGGTAATATTTACATTCCTCAAGTGGGTCCGTTATTTGTAAATGGACTCAGTATAGAACAGGCAGCATCAAGAATAAGATCAAAATTGGCATCCACAATTTATAAAGCTATTAATAGTGGGCAAACACAAGTGCAAATATCATTGGGTAAGATTAGGAGTATTCGTATAACCGTAATTGGTGAGGCTAAAAAACCGGGGAACCTTACGGTATCTTCTCTCACCACTTTATTCAACTTATTGTATCTCGTAGGCGGCCCCTCTGATTTTGGAACTTACCGAAAAATTGAATTGATCAGGGGCAATGAACTTAAGAGAACTGTTGATTTATATTCTTTTTTATTGAAAGGCGATCAAAAAGATAATGTGTTATTGCAGGAAGGAGATGTGATCCGAATACCTTATTACAAGACGAGAGTATTGCTAAACGGAAATGTAAAGCGTAAAGGCAAATATGAGTTAATAGAGGGTGAAACCTTTGAGAATATTTTGCAATTTAGCGGTGGATTCTCTGATGATGCATTTAAGACAGGAATTACAGTTTACCAATTAACCGAGACAGAACGCAAAATCATTGATGTTGCTAAAAATAAGTTCAGCAGTTATGAACCTTTATCAAGTGATTCTATTGTGGTAGGCAAACTGTTGGACAGATTTGAAAATAAGCTAGTAATAAATGGAGCGGTTATGCGTCCGGGGGAGTATGAATTGAGTGCGGGTTTAACCTTGAAACAACTTATAGAAAAAGCAGGGGGTGTTAGAGAGGATGTGTATAACA
>JBKJPO010000538.1:0-13262 GCA_046595095.1 Chitinophagaceae bacterium | reverse complement strand
GCAACTTGTATCGTCCGCTCATTACTTATATATTGAGTGCCCGGGCTGCCAAGCCTCGCAAGTGTTTTATCAGTTGGTCCTAACACAGTAACGGTTGGAAGCCCGGCCACAAACGGACGATAATAATTCCATAGATAGGTCGAATACTGTACATCCGTTTGGGAAGCAAAACGGCTACCCGTATACGCATTTCGTAATGCCACTAAAGTACCGTTCCTATCCTGGATCAATCCCTGTTCTGGAAACAGGAGGTCTCCGTCAACTCCACCTCCCGGTTTCTCAATACGTACATATCCTTTGTTGACCCTTAATGAGGTTTTAAATTTGTTATTCCATAAGTGATCAATCTTCCCGGATAATAAAGTGAAATCATTATTTCCTTGTACACTCGCACCAATTCCAAGGTCAGTCGAAATGAGTGCATAATCTTTTTTATCAAAAGTTTGTTCGGCATTGAGAAAATAGAAAGTCTTGTTCCTGACGATGGGGCCTCCTATTGCAAAGCCCGCCTGGTGTCTTTGGAAACCATCTTTTACCGCGTTACCCGTAAGATCCCGCGTTGAATACTTTGGCGTACCGTCAGTTAGTTTTCCCGGGCGCACCAGGTAAAACACTTCACCGGATGTATTATTACTTCCACTCTTTGTAGTGGTATTGATGATACCATTATAACTTCCTCCATATTCTACCGAATAATTATTGGTAAGTACATTTACATTTTTAGTGAAACCCACAGTCATGGGGAATTTGGGTTGATTCAATACAGCATCCACATTTTCCAATCCATCAATCATATAGATCGATGATTGAGTTCCAAATCCATTTATTGTAACATTATTGCCTTCGGTAAATGTAGCAGTAGCCTGGGCTACATTGGGTAAACGGTAAAGCGCACGCGAAATATCGCGTCCTTCTACCGGAAGAATTCTTAACTCGCGTGCAGTAAGCTCTGATGAGACTTCCGCATTTGTGCTATTAATCTTGGCGATCGATTTTGAATTGACGACAACTTCCCCAAGTAGCGCAGTTTGGTTTTTTGCCAGGGCAATGGAAACGGTACGGATATAGTCTGATCGCAACTCGATTTCGGTAGCATCGCTTTGCATGTAAGCCGGGGTTTCAGCGGTCGTTACTTCATAAGTTCCATTAAGTGACAGCCCTTTAAAGATCGCTTTGCCATTCTGGTTAGTAATCACAGAATCAAAATAACCGATGCCCGGATTTGACAATTTTACCTTGATGCCCTGCAGGGGTTTATTTTCGAGCAGGCTTGTAAGATTAACCCTTATTTCCCCCTGTGCGAATATAAATTGTGAGAGGCAAATCGTTATTGCCAGAAGAGATAATTTCTTCATAAAAAATGGATGCTTTATTATTAGTAGAAATGCAAAAATTAGGTCAAGTGTTTCCTCAGCCTAATAAGGGCGGAGCCCTAAGCGCCTGGTTGGTAATAGATGGCGGAGTGAAATACGAAGTTTTAATATTATGAAAACAACTCGAGATACACGCAAGAATGCTGGAAGCCATTAGCTTGGTAGGATCAAGACAGGATAGCTTATGAGAGATCCTCATAATGCTTCCCTGGTTATTTAAATCAGTTAACTCAGGAAGCACCACGATGCTGTCGGAGCTTGATTCCGCAAGTAGCTTACATTCATTTGCAACGGATGATGTTTGCCAATTAATAGCCTTAAATTTTTCCTTCAGAAAATGTTTAACCGAAAGGCCAATGAGATATAACCCGCCATTCCCTGTTGGACCAAAAACAAAATCATTTACTTCAAGTGATCTGTATGCCTCCAGTAAACCTGAAGTGGAAAGCTGGGGACAGTCATTACCTGTTATAATAATTTTGTCGTAGCCTTTATCAAACACCTTGCATATTGCATTGGTAAGCCTTTCCCCAAAGCTGATACCCTCCTGTGCAGTTTCATCAACCTGGTAAAATGGCAAACCAGTGCCTTTTATTTTTTGAACTGATCCTGAAATAAGCTGGTTTGTAAATTTAATATTGCGTGTATGGAGCTTGCCCTGGAAAAAAGATTTATTGGCATGCTCTGCCCTTGCAGTTCTGCTAAAAAATAAAATTGCCGTATGGTTCCCTGTTGAATTCAATTATGGGGTAATATATGAAGTACGGAAAAAAATTAACAATAGTTTTAAATTAATTAATAGACTTTGCCTGGACAACTCACCCACAGACCCCAGCTCTTAGAATAAGCGTGAATACGCCGAACAGGAATGCTGTTGCTAACAACTTCCTTGCCCAGGTTAACCCATTCAAATATTCCACCATATAAATTATGGTTATTTGCAAATCCGTGCTGTTCTAAAAGCTGGCAGATCTTACCACTTCTCCAGCCAAGCGAACAATAAACAATGTAATTCGCCGACCGGTCTAAATCAGATAGACAACATGGCTTAAAATTATTAAAGCCAATATGAATTGCATCACGTATATGGCTAACCATAAATTCGGCGTCTTCCCTGGCATCAAGAAAAACATACTTTGCCCTGTTTTCAAATGCTTCACTCACACCGATAACTGCCGGCACCTTTGGTAATATCATTTTCAGAAAATTATCAAATAACAGGTTTTGTGTAGCCGGTCGTTTCTTCATTAGTTTTGAGCAGTATTTTTTTTAGTGTTTTCCTCTATCCCAAATTTTATATTGGAGAAATCTTTTATCATTACTGTTCCAAAAATTCTATCCCAGAAACTGAAAACGCTTCCATAATTCGAATTTCGCTCGGTTTCAAATATTGAATGATGGATCCTGTGCATACCGGGAGAGGAAAACAGTATCCTGTAGATTTTGTCAACAGTTTCCGTAATAAAAATGTTGGAATGATGAATTACAATAGCTGTAAAAAAAAGGATTTCATATACTAACAGTGCCGGGTAACTGATTCCAACAATCATACACACTAATATTTTCCCGGGATATGAAAACAGGAGCTCTGCAAAATGAAAACGAATAGCTGTAGTCGTATTCATCAACATGTCTCTGTGATGGAAGCGATGAAATTTCCACAAAAAAGGAATAATATGATTCATTCGGTGCCAGGCATACATCCAGATATCCAGGACCAGGATCGTGAGGGGGAATTCCAACCAGGGAGCAAAATGGGTATTTTGCATAAGCCCTATATTCTTTTCTTCAATAAAAGAAAGTATCCATACCAGTCCGGTAGCCGGGAAAAAGATTATACCATAGTTTAATAGCGCCATTAAGATATTATAGCCTTCATTCTTCCTCTTATTCAGTAATTTATTTTGTGGGTAAATATGCTCGAACATGAACTGCAGCAGGAAAACAGCTGCCAGAATTATAACCTGGTATTTTTTAAAAAGCATATTTAGGAGGCTAAGCTAAACTAATATTCCTTTAATCCTATTATTACTGCGTAAAGGAGTGGGATGTTGTACCATTACTTATTTATGCAGTACGCATCCCATTTTTTAATTACTTATATTCCCTACTCAATAATCATGCATTACAAAGATAAAACGATATGGATCACCGGGGCTTCTTCGGGTATAGGAGAAGCGTTAGCCAGGCTATTTGCAAAAGATGGTGCAAAACTTATTCTCACGGCAAGAAACATTGAGGCACTCAAAAATGTAATGGAAGAATGTTTATCATTTACCAAATTCTGTCAAATTCTTCCAGCCGACCTCACTAATCCAGTTCTTGTAGAAGGCCTTGCAATCAAAGCTATTTCCATCTATGGAAATGTAGATCTTATGATCCACAGTGCAGGCGTTAGTCAGCGTTCATTTGGGTATGAAACATCGATGGTTGTTTACCGAAGTCTGATGGAAATTAATTACTTTGCTCCTGTGGCATTGACAAGTCAATTATTAAACCATTTTGTCAAGCGAGGCCAGGGGCATATCGTAGCCATCAGCAGTGTTGCCGGTCTGATGGGATTCCCACTCAGGACAGGCTATGCCGCATCGAAGCACGCGATTAATGGTTATTTTGAATCACTTCAGGTAGAAAAAAGTATACCAGGTTTGGTAATAACTATTGTAAGCCCAGGCAGAATAAATACGTCAATTTCTTTAAATGCATTAACGGGTAAAGGCGATACTTATGGGAAAATGGATAAGGGGCAATTGAATGGAATACCGGTAGATAAATGTGCAATGATAATCCGCGAAGCTATCCTGCAAAAGAAGAAACACCTGTTTATTGGAAAACCCGAAAGAATGCTCTGGTGGCTATGGTGGCTTTACCCACCATTGTATCGGCGCATTGCCGGGAAAAAAGGGTTGCCTTAATGCATCCCGTTTGGGAAATAATTACGTACATATAAAAGAAGCTTTTTAAGATGCATGATTACATATCCGGAATACAACAAATAGGTATTGGCGTAAAAGATGCTTCATCGAGTATGCACCGGTACAAACAATTGTTTGGGATGAGTACGCTTGTTTTTAATGATATATCTGATGCAAGCCTTATGAGTAAATACACCGGCGGCAAAGTTTATAACCGCCAGGCCGTTTTATCTCTTAATATGCAGGGCGGTGGTGGATTCGAGATTTGGCAATATATAAACAGGAACCCAGAAGAACCCTGTACTATTCCTCTTCCGGGAGATTTTGGAATTTATGCAGCTAAGATTAAATGTTCAGACATTGAAAAAGCGTATCAACAATTTTCAAAGGAAACCGGTCTCAGCATTTCTCCTGTAAGCAAAGATCTTCTCGGGCGCGATCATTTTTATGTAAGAGATCCCTACAATAATGTATTTAATATTATTCCCGCTAATCATTGGTTTAACAAAAATGGAAATCCCGTAGGTGGTGTAACCGGGGCGGTTATTGGAGTGCAGGATATGGATAAGGCCCTAAGTTTTTACACCAAAGTACTTAGCATCGACAAAATCGTGTATGATGAAACTACTGTCTGTGAGGAAGGGATTGCAAAAGGGCTGTACCGTAAAGTGCTGCTGCAAAAGACCTGTTCAGGCAAGGGTGCTTTTGGTAAATTGCTTGGACCTGTGGAAATTGAGCTTGTTCAATCTCTTGATCGTGGAGCAGTAAAAATATATGCTGACAGGTTTTGGGGAGATTGTGGTTTCATACATCTTTGCTTCGATGTTCTCGACATGGATGCACTGAAACAACATGCAGGAAAACATGGATATGATTTTACAGTTGATAGTGTCAATTCATTTGGAATGGAAAATGCATCGGGTCGTTTCTGTTACATGGAGGATCCTGATGGAACACTTATAGAATTAGTTGAAACACACAGGGTGCCCATTTTCAAAAAATTAGGTTTGTATCTAAATTTAAAGAAGAGAAATCTTGCCAAGCCCTTACCAGATTGGATGATTAAAATGATGTCGATTAGCAAAGTAAAGTGAGACCGCTTATTAAGCTGATACAACGATTATTGTGATTAAGGAGAAAACATTTACTGGACTTCGGGAAATAATTAGGCTTAAGCTTAAGAAGTTGTTTCGTAATTTTAAATCCAGGGATCTAAATGGGATTTATAAAATGAATAGCGCAGAACATCTTTTACTTATTCGTGGCTTCGACTTCTTTGCCCACATTTCTGATGAGGAGTATGAGGAACTCAATATTATTCACAGGTTTATTGAAGCAAAAAAAGGTGAGTACATTTATTTCCAATCCAATTGCCATAATAAACTTTATTTCGCTAAAGAAGGTTATATCAAAGTTGGGCAAATAGATGAGCAGGGCAATGAAGTGATAAAAGAAATCATCCAGAAAGGTGAAGTGTTTGGTCAATTTACTTTAGAACGCAACAATCTCGAGGGTGAATTTGCAAAAGCTTATAAGTATGATGTAAGTCTTTGCGCATTCACAATTGAAGATTTCCTGAAAGTGCTTAAATTAAAGCCCGAGATGGCCATTTCATTTACAGCGCACATTGGCAACAAACTAAGAAAAATCGAAAACCGCCTGGTTAACTTGCTAAATAAGGATGTGAAAACAAGGCTGGTAAATATGTTGCTCCAGCTTGTGCCGGCTAACAATACCGGGAATTCAGCAAAAATTGAGCGCTTCTTTACCCATGAGGATGTTGCCAGGCTAATTGGTTCTTCAAGACAAACAGTAACCACATTACTTGGCGAACTTGAATCTGCAGAACTTGTTAAAATAACCAAAGACCTGGTTGTGATACCTGATTTGGGAGGGATGAAAAAATTACTATTGTCCGCTAACTGACCAAAAATGCAGCAGCGTATTCATAAGTTTGACTGATAAATAAATTTTTATGAAAATTGTACCCGGTTTTTTAATCAGCCTTTGCCTCGTAAGTTCTCTTTATTCATGTAAAAAAGCATCTACAGAAACTTTAGATGATCGTGCAGACACCAGTGCTGTTTTAAAAACGAAAGGCAGTTTTATCAGCTGGCCCAGCGAAACGGTTACCGGACAGGCAAAAGTATATTTGCAAAATGGCGTGTATAAACTGGCCCTGGAAAATTTTTCTACGACAAACGGTCCGGATCTCAAAGTTTATCTTTCGAAAGAAACCCACCCGGTAAATTTTATCAAATTAGGAGATCTAAGATCTACCAACGGTAATCAGTTGTATAATATCCCTGGCACCATCGATTACAGGCAATACAAATATGCTTTGATCCATTGCGAAAGATTTAATCATTTGTTTGGGAGCGCAGAGTTGGAATAAAAATATGAATTATAAATATGAAATATGAAATATTTAAAACAATTTCCAATTCCAGTAAATTCCATAATTCATATCTCATATTTATTAGTTTATCTATTAACTTTAAGGCGGGAGGATGAACAATCCGGATTATTCCACTATCCCATTTTTGATCGCAAACATTACCAACCCGGCAGTATTTCTTACACCCACTTTTTCAATCAACCGTTGGCGGATACCTTCAACTGACCGGGGACTAAGAAATATTTCTTTGGCAATCTCTGCTGCAGTTTTTTCTTCGCAAATATATTTTAACACCTCAAGTTCACGTTCAGTAAATTCAACGTTCTGGTTGAAAGAAGGTTTCATATTTCCCTTCATCACAAGTTTTTTAAGAAGCGCTTTATTAACGAGATCATTGAAGTAGTAACCATTTTCATGCACTGCATAAATAGATTTCCGGATCTCATCTGAATCGGCATTTTTTAGCAGGTAACCATTGGCCCCGTTTTCCATGAGGTGAATGATAAACTTATCGTCTTCGTACATTGTTACGACTAATACTTTTATTATTGGGAATTTCAGCCTTACTTCTTTGGTGGCCTCCATCCCATCCATAATTGGCATTTTCAGGTCCATTAAAATTACATCAGCAGGGGTTTCTTTAAGTCCTTGCAACAAGTCTTCACCATTATCTGCCTCAAGAACTACCTGCAGGTTTTCATCTGCAGCAAGACCTACTTTAAGGCCGTCGCGGTATATTTTGTAATCATCTGCTATGGCAATCCTGATTTTGTTCATTGTCCAGTAATTTGAGTTGGAATTTTGATATTTACATTACTTCCATCAGCACCGGCGGAGAATGCAATCTCTCCCCGAAGTAAAATTACCCGGTTCTGTATATTTTTTAATCCAAGACCTTCTTTATTATAACGCATTTTTTCAAACTGTTCCTGCGTGAGGCCGTACCCGTTATGGTTGATATTGATTTCGAGCAAATCCCCGGCGAATGCACTACCAATAACTATTTCACTGGCCTTGCCATGTTTTAAAATATTATTTACCAATTCCTGGATCATGCGGTAAATGCTGATATCATTTTCAGGATTAGCGGTTTTATAATTATCATCAAGTTCGGTGTTTACAGTTAATATGGTTCCCTTACTGATCATCTTCATGAAATGGCGTATCGCTTCATTCAATCCAAATTCCTTAAGAATACTGGAATGAAGATTGTGAGAAATTCCTCGCACTTTATTAATTCCCTCATCCAATAGATCTCTCCCCTTTTCATGCATTTCTTTATCCCTTTCATTGAGCTGATCAGGCTTGATTGCCTGCAAATGGAGTTTTGCAGAGGATAGAATCGCTCCTACTTCATCATGAAGTGTTTCGGCTATGCGGTGTCGTTCGATCTCCTCAGAACGTACTGCTGCTTCGATAAGCTGGTTTTGCTGGGATTCCCGCAGAAGTTGAACTTCTTTTTGATATTTAAATTTCTTGCGCTGGGAAGATAAAAGTATCAACAAAAAACTCAAAAACATTAACAGCATCACAGCCATTACTATTATTACCAGGTAGTTTGCCTCCATTTAAACTTTTGATTTATACAAACCAATTCCCATAAAAATACAAAAGATGACGTAAGAAATGTTATGTACACTCCAAAGATCGACAGCGAGGCCTTCGAATTTTTCCGACAAGACGTTATACCACAAAAAGAGAGGAAAGTTAATTACCACATAAATACTTAACCCGGTTACAATATAAAATTCCGGTGATCTTTCTGAAACTGACAGGGAATCGTCTTCATAGATGGACCAATAATATAGAAGGCAAAAGCAAAGTAGAAATGCGACTTCCATTCCAAGCGCAAGTGCTCCAAAGTCAAGAAATTTCTGGAAGAGAAAATAATTAATAATGATAAATAATAAATAGATGACAGGGATAACTTTTTTGATCGTCAGGAATGTTCGCGGCCTGAGTTTATAAAAAAACCAGCTAAAGAGAAAAAACCTAATAATTGAATGAGCATTGTAAAAAATAATGTTATCACCAGGTACGCTACTGTAAGCAAACACTAACCCTTTTTTCCAGATATAGGTTTGAGCAAAATTCACAAACAGGAACAGAATACAATATATCACAACGGGTTTCATAACCGGGGGAAACTTCCGCTTGAATAAAATGACGCTCACAGGTATGAGCAAGGCCCAAAACTCAGACCAGTCTAATATTTTAATAAAGTTCATACTGCAGGAAAATTAAGTTTTTGAGCCCTAATCCCGCTTTATCATTTTTTACAGGTCGGGCTTTGCAGGTGGGCATGGATTAAACTGTTTTAACCTGTCATCTGTAATGGTCAATTGTTTATTCTCTATGTTAAAAGCGGCTAGATTATATTGCACATAATTTTGATCACCTGTGTAGATGGCAGGAGTTAGGATGATGTAATTAAGCTCAGGAATTTTACTGAGCTCATCAATAAATTCCCCAGACACCTGGTAATCGGAAAAGATCATGTTTTCTTTTTCAATTTTTACTCCTTCCTCCTCCGATGGTTCTACCATACCAGGGTCGAAATCAATACGCTCGAACCTGGTATTCCATGCATAGGGCACCAACACCATATTATCCAGGCTAAACCATCCTGTACGGTCATAAGAACTTTGAAAAAAAATGGCTTTAAAATCTGCGGCCCTGCGCACTTCTGATAAATATCTAAAGTTAATCTTGAGGCCTTTGTACCTGATATCGCCCGAGACTCCAAGAGTGGCAATTAAAGTAAGAATGCCCGAAATCAGAACAAGGGCTGTACCGACGAAAAGTGTACGCTTATCCATGTGTAAAAAGATTTATTGTGAGATAAATTGAACAACATTATGTTAAGGGCCTATGGTACATGTTTCCGAAAAAGTATGGAATTGCTGTCACTTGGATAATTTTCATTGAAAATTTTACTTTTAATCTCCAGGTGGTTGGTGAGTGGCATGTTGTTTTGGGTTTTGACAAGCTTATCTACAAGATAATATTCCTTTTCATAAAATCCCTACGTATTTCTACGCGGCCAGCGCACAACGCACTCTTACTTACCCTTTAACAGACCTTAACAGTACATACACCTGACTTATTTTTTACGCATTTCCTACCTTGATTCGCGGGCATGTTCAGAGCAATATTTGTGTATTAAAATCAATCAACATGTACACAAAACTTCTTCTCCTCGCAGCTTTCCTAGTCCTCGCTCCTGTTACAAATTCAATCGGGATCTCAGCAAAAAAAGTAAATTCGAAGATGACTGCAGCTCTCAGAAATGCCGAGCAGCCAATAGGAAATGATCAGCAGGAAGCAACAACTTTCCCTATCGCAATCGACTTTACCGGCTCACACAATCCTGTTCACACCTCCACATCGCATTGTGACGATGATGGTAAAAATCATCACTTTCATTTTACCAGGCTTCAAAAAAGAAGGTGCAGATCATTATGGTGTCTTATAACCAAGTTTATTCTTGCAATCGCGCATATATGCAGCTTAATTATGTTGTCTATTTCAATTCCCCACTAGGATGTTCAAAATCGCAATAAGAAATTAGTTCCCTGCCCTTCCACCGAATGCACATGTATGTTTCCTTTATGCAACATCATTATTTGTTTACAAAGACTCAAATCAATACCGCTGCCTGCTTTCTTAATGTGGATCGTACAAACATCAATTTGGTTTCCTCAAAATATGACTACCTTCTTCGCAAGAAGATCCTTGATTTCTACCAGGGAAAGTCCATTTCTTTATGAATTGAGAATTAAGAAATATGAATTAAGAATTTTTGCAGTTTTCCACCTATTTAATTCAGCACATTTATAATTCATAATTCATAACTATCTTCGAAACATAATGGCAGTTGCAAATACGAATTCACCTTTTCTCAAACGGCTCGCTCTCGCCTTATTTTGTATCCTGGCTATTGGCTTCCTCATTTTTATAGGACAGGATATTATTATTCCTGTTGCATTTTCAATTTTGCTTGGGGTTTTGCTACTCCCAATAAATAACCTGATGGAGAGAAAAGGTTTTACCCGTGTAGCAGCCATTATGATATCCTTATTTATTGCCCTGTTATTTATTGCAGGCCTTATATATTTTTTATCGAGCCAAATCGCAAATTTCGTAGATGACCTTCCTACAATAAAGAAGCAACTGGATCAGCATGTTCGTACTCTGCAACGGTGGGTATCTCAAACTTTTAGTATTTCAAGGAGTGAACAAAAAGAAGTATTGGATGACGCAGCCCAACAGCTAAAAGGCGAGAGTGGCAGCAGCTTATTGGGGCAGACATTTTTGTCAATTACTTCATACCTGGTTATCCTTATTCTACTGCCGATATACACTTTCTTAATCCTGTATTACCGCGATATGATAAAACGCTTTCTCATAAACGTTTTTACTATTACCCACAAAGAAAAGGTTATGGAGGTACTCAAGGAATCAAGAATAATTGTACAAAGCTACATGATGGGTTTATTGATCGAGATGGGAATTGTGGCAACAATCAATATTTCGGGATTCCTGATCCTTGGAATTAAATATGCGTTCTTCCTGGGTCTGCTAGCTGCACTCCTAAATCTCATTCCTTATATTGGTATGCTGATCGCATCTTTATTTTGTATGATGGTAACCTTAACCACTTCTACAGATATTACACAAGTGCTCTATGTAATGCTGGTGCTGGTTGTTGTTCAATTTATTGACAATAACCTGATCATGCCAAAGATCGTAGGTTCAAAAGTTAAGATTAACGCTTTGATGACCATTCTCGGGGTATTGATAGGCGGATCAATCGCCGGAGTTTCAGGCATGTTCTTGTCAATACCGGTGGTTGCAATTATGAAAGTTATCTTTGATCGTGTTGAAGGGCTTGAGCCTTGGGGAGAATTACTTGGTGACGATATTACGGGTCAAAAAAGAAGCAGGCTATACAGGAGACTTGCAAAACTCAGGGCTCAGAAAAAGAAAGAAGAGCTTGCTGAGAAAAATGAATAGTCACATTTTCATCCCTGCCATTGGTGATGCTCCTCTCTTAAAAATAAATTCACTGTTGATTAAATATGCACCTCTTATTACTACAGCTTCTCCTTGTGATAAACCATAAGTTATTTCTATGCGGTCGCCACTTTCGATGCCTACAGTTACCATTTTGTTTTTAAAGGTATTCTTGCCTGTTTGTACCCATACAGTTGCTCCTTTTTCATCTCTTATTACTGCATCAGCCGGTAATGATAAAACGTTTTTTTGACCTCCTTTTAATACTACATAAGCTGACATGCCGGGTTTTAGTTGATTGCCTTGATTTGGTATAGTAACTCTTACAAGGTTTAATCTTTTATCAGCACTTATTTCAGGATTTACAAACTCAATTCTGCCGTTTATTGATTTACCAATGTCTGGTAGCTGAACTGTTACTGAACCATTGTTACTGATTTGCGAATACTGGCTTGAATAAATTTGTGCTTCTGCCCAGAGTGTTGATAAGTCTGCTAACTGTACTATCAACCCACCTTCAGAAATGTATTCGCCTTCCTGAATGTTTAAGTCTGTTATGTAGCCGCTTTGATTGCTAAAGACTGTTGTAGTAAGTTTTGCAGTATTACTTTTTGTTAGTGTATTAATCTGTGCTTCTGTCATGCCCCATAACATCAGTTTTGTTTTTGAACTTTTAATTACCTGGTCGAAATCTATCAATGAATTGTCAAGCACTTTCCTTCTTTCTAACGCTAATAAATATTCTTGTTTTGCATTGTTTAATTCTTCGCTGTACACTTCCATTAACGGCTCTCCTTTTCTTATGTAATCGCCAATGTTTTTGTGGTACAGTTTATCAATCCTACCCATTACTCTTGAACTCACTGATGTTAACTTTTGCTGGTCATAATTTAATGTGGCATTTAATACAGTTTCGCTGCCGATAACACCTTTGCCTAATGTATCTACAACAATGTTCCCTAACTGCATTTGCTGTTCGCTTAATAATAATTCATCTGGCCTGGGAGCATTGCTTTTTTTAACCTGGATTAAAGACATACTACAGATAGGACATTTCCCTGGCTTTGGTTCATTAATCTGCGGATGCATGGAACAGGTATAATAAACGTCTTTATTTGCTGCAATTTTTTCATCATGCTTGCAGGATGAAAAAATTAAAACTGATGCTCCAATTATAAACAAAACAAGAAGTTTATAGTACCGGAAGCTGCCTCCTTGTGACTTAATATTTTTATAGTTCATGCGTACTATTTTACTTTTATGAAACTCTCGCTGTCTGTTAGGTATTGGGCATTCGCTGCCACTGTATCGGTAGCTGCTAAGCCGTTTAATATTTGTACCATGTTGTTTTGCCTGATACCTGTTTGAAGTTTTTTTGCTATAAAACCACCACTTGTTTTTACGAATGCAACATCATTCAAACCTAATGAAAGAACAGCATCCTGCGGTAACCAATTTGCAATCGTAATGCCTCTATAAATATTTGCACGTACCTGACTCCCAATTGGAATATGATATTTTGAATTATTAAAATAAACCCTTGCAGTAAGCGTTTTGCTG
>JBKJPO010000521.1:0-2786 GCA_046595095.1 Chitinophagaceae bacterium | reverse complement strand
TTCTAAAACATTCACTATATGAAACGCTTTTACATTTTATATGTGTTTATAATTGTATCAGTCTTTGCACAGGCACAATACACAGGGGGAATTGACGATGGTACCTCTCATTCTGCTGTAACTAATCAAAATCCCTTACCCAATATCTACACCGGCGGAAGCCACGATGGTGTTTCGCATTCTTCTGTAAACAATCAGAATCCATTACCCAATATTTACACGGGTGGCTCTGATGATGGCTTTTCTAATGCTTCCGTAACGAATCAGAATCCTCAACCATTTGCTATAACCTGCCCGGCGGATATATCTGTTGATTGTATTGAAAACGCTCCATGTCCGGGCAGCATTACAGAATTCCTTGCTTTGCCGGGAGCATCTGCCACTGGATTCTGTTCTTCCAACCTGAACTATAGTTGTACTACCGTATTTGAATCGGGTAATAGTTGTAATGGAGTAATGATAAGAACGCATACCGTTTCAGATGATTGCGGCAATACTGCCACCTGTTCGCAAACCATTACTGTGGAAGATAATACGCCGCCCACTGTGCAAACACAAAACATCACTATCTATTTAAATGCAGCAGGAAAAGCAAGCATTACAACTGCAGATGTTAATAATAATTCATTTGACAATTGCAGCAGTATTATCATGGTATTAAACATTACCTCATTTAACTGTAGCAATATCGGGGACAATACAATAACACTGAAAGTAAAAGATGCTTGTAACAACACTTCATCTGCACTGGCTACGGTAACCGTTGTTGATAACGTGCTGCCGGTGGCCGTATGTCAAAATATTACTGTTAATCTTGATCCAACAGGCAGTGTAACGATTACCGCAGCACAGATTGACAATGGTTCTACTGATGCCTGCGGAGTAGCTACCCGCACTTTATCGCAATACACATTTAATGCATCCGGTATTTATCCTGTTACATTAACTGTAACCGATGTAAACGGCAACAGCAACACTTGCATTGCTACCGTTACCGTGAATAAGCGGCAGACAATTATTGTTTATACGGGAGATAATGATGAACAATACTCTGACCATACCAGCCTGTCTGCCGAACTAAGAGACCAACTGACAAATGCAGTACTTGGTAGTAAGACTATCAATTTTGTTATCGGCAGTCAAAACACTTCAGCGGTCACCAATGGTTCGGGTGTGGCGTCTACCACTATGCATATTTACCAGAATGTGGGTGACTATGATGTAACGGCAAGCTTCAATGGGGATGCCACCTATGCTACTTCATCAGCTAATGAAGATTATGGCATACTGAAAGAAAATGCCAGTGTGGATTATACTGGGACTGAGTTTGTAAGTGTACCCTGCACTACCTGCCCCACTACTACTATTTTACTTTCAGCATTGTTGAAAGATACCAGCAGCGGTGTGCCGCCGGGTGATGCTTATCCTGGTGATATACGCAAGGCAAGAGTAAAATTTGTGGACCTTAACTCGATGACCAATTTATCAGGTTGGTTGTCTCCGGGATTGGTGAACCCTGCTGACACTACAAGGGGCCTGGCTACTTATTTATGGACAGTGGCGCTGCCCGCCACCGGTTTTGATACTTACTCCATTGGTGTAGTAGTGGATTGCGACAATAATAATATTGGTAATTATCTTGGATATGCTCAAACGGTAATCAATGTATCCCGGAGTTCGCTTACAGAGTTCATCACAGGTGGAGGCCATGTTATTCCCACTGTTTCCGGAGGTTCTTATGCGTCTGACGCAGGCAAAAAAGTAAACTTTGGATTAAATGTGAAATGGAATAAATCATTGAAGAACCTGCAGGGTAAAGTGAATATTATTTTCCGCAGGGGAACACAGGTGTACCAGGTTAAGAGTACGTCCACCACAAGTCTTTCTATTAATTCCACCGACCCTTGTTCAAAAAAAGCAATATTCATCAGCAAGGCCAACCTGCAGAATGTAACCAACCCAAATGTGGCGCCGGTTATTGTATTAGGAAACCTTACTCTGCAACTGGACTTGACAGATAATGGTGAACCAGGAACCAACGACCGCATTGGCATATCGCTGTTCAATGGCAATACGTTGGTATATGCATCCAATACAGCTTATAACCTAACATTGCCGTTGAACGGCGGAAATATTGTGGTGCACAATGGAGTGAATTGCCCGAACAATAACAGGGTCAATAATTCCATTACAACTAATAACAAGGAACTGGTGACTACACCCGAAGCAACTCTATTTACCGTGAAAGCATGGCCCAACCCAACGGAAAATAATTTCATCCTGCAGGTGATGAGTAACAACAATGAGAAAGTGGAGATGACTGTGTTTGATATATCCGGAAAACTGTTGAAGCAAATGAAAGGCAATGCCGGGCAAATATTCCGTTTTGGAGATGAATGGAAAGCCGGAACTTATGTGGCAATGATAATTCAGGGCAGGAATAAAAAAATTATAAACCTCATTAAACAATAAAGCTGATTTCTCACCTGAACCGGTGATATGATCTCTACAGGTTCGGGGATTGTCAACAGTCAACTCTTAAAATAGATACAATTAATAAATATTAAAACTAAAGTTTATGAAAAAGATTATTCTTCTTATTTGCTGCTTATGGATAACAATGGCCAGTGTTGCCAATAATGTTGTCATCAGCAATATCGCCCTTATTACCTCAGGGGGCCCGGGTAATTTAAAAGTAAGTTTTGTCCTGAGCTGGTCCAATGGCTGGCGGGTTTCCACCGGGCAAAACAACTACGACGGCGTTTGGGTTTTTTTTAAATACAGAG
>JBKJPO010000448.1:0-3857 GCA_046595095.1 Chitinophagaceae bacterium | reverse complement strand
TTACCTGTGTACCGTGACGTGTTGATGAAGCTTGATGAAATATATGGTGAAGCTGAAAAGAGACACCCCATCTCTGTGCCTATGCTGAAACTCCTGGTTAGCTTTAAGAAATTCAGGAATGAAATGATGGCAAAGTATAGTACCTGGAACCTCGCTTATTATATCAGGATTTTTTTTAAAACCATTATTGGGAAATTTTACTTTGGTTACAATTTCAAATATGATAATTTGGTAGCTGGAGATTATCTCTCCAAACTCATTGAATTTTCTGATACCCTTACCATTGATGGAAGAATAAATACCATTATCTCCGGAACAAAGGCAAACAGGCTCAGGTTACTCGAATACCTTAAAAAGCAAGAAGAGAAAGGCCTGCTTGTTTATGGCCATTTTGTTAGTTCAGAAAGCATTATGACCTGTTATGTTGAAAACATGAAGAATAGCCATATTCATTTTATTGATGGAAGCAACGGTGGTTATACAGAAGCCGCAAAAGAATTGAAGCCTAAACTAAAATTCCTAATCCCGGGGTAGATACTTCTGGCAAGTGGCATAATCCTCTTTTTACATTACTTAACATTAACAAAATAAAAATTAACATTATAAACGATGGTATCATTCTTGCGATTGATCCGTTTCTAGTCATGATTCAAATCAATTTACCTGATTATCTATGAAATTACTATCAACAGCTGTCTGCCTGGGTTTCCTTTTCACTTCGGTATCTGCTCAACGTATTCATTTAAATGTATTTGGAGGAGTTGCAAATTACCAGGGCGACCTGCAAGAGAAAGTCTATACTTTCAAACAGGCTCATGCTGCTTTTGGCCTTGGTGCTGCCTACGAATTGAGTGACAGGTTTATGTTTAGAGCAGGTTTTACTCTTGCCAAGGTTAGTGCAGATGATAAATTTGGACGTAATGCTGCTCGAAATCTTACTTTCACTTCTAATATCACGGAAGGTCACGCAGCACTTGAATTTTATTTGAGAAATCCGTATGAGCGTTCAGTTACACCATATATTTTTAGTGGTGTTGCAGTATTTCATTTCGATCCATTCACAACAGATTCTTCCGGCAAAAAAGCTTACCTGAAACCATTAAGCACAGAAGGGCAGGGCTTTGTAGCCGGGCGTTCGAATTATAAGCTCACCCAATTTGCTATCCCTTTTGGTGCGGGCCTGAAGTTTTCCATGAGCGATAATTTTCGTCTAGGCTTAGAGGTAGGATTTAGGAAAACCTTTAATGATTATCTTGATGATGTGAGCACGACATATGCAGATGAGAATTTATTGTTGGCACAAAGAGGTTCCCGCGCTGTTGAACTTGCATTTCGCGGCGATGAAATAAAATCCGGCAGCTCCTATCCGGCAGCGGGAGTACGTCGCGGAGGAGAGAAATATAAAGACTGGTATTATTTTTCAGGCATCACAGCTTCGTTCAGATTATCCGGTGCCGATGGCGGGGGAGGGAAAGGTGGAAAAGGAATTGGTTGTCCGACTGCCGTGTTCTAATTTGTAAAAATCACTATAAACACCTGTTGACCTTTTCTTCAATAAATCCAAATAATTATCGTTCAAGGTTTAAATTAGCCCATTAGCGTGGTCTTCCTAAATTATTTTATTTCCGGCATACCATTTTCATTTATAAAGCGTTAAAGACAGTTAAGAAATGTCTTTAATTCCTTTTTATGAAATCAATTTCTCTCTTCATTATTTTGGTTAGCCTGTCCTTATTTACCCAGGCACAACGATTGCAAATAAATTTAGATGCAATCGTTGTGCCTG
The DNA here is from genome assembly GCA_046595095.1 of Chitinophagaceae bacterium. Classification (GTDB taxonomy): domain Bacteria; phylum Bacteroidota; class Bacteroidia; order Chitinophagales; family Chitinophagaceae; genus Ginsengibacter. Next base: position 2,071 of record JBKJPO010000448.1, on the reverse strand, counting down.
GGTAAATAAGGACAGGCACAACGATTGCATCTAAATTTATTTGCCGGTTTATCAAATTACAGTGGTGATTTGCAGGAGAAGTCATCTGCAATGAAAAACCCTAATGCAGCAGTAGGTATAGGTGTTGGATATGAAATTAGTGATAGGTTCACGTGGCGTGCAGGATTTACTTCAGGTAAAATAAGCGGTGATGATAAAGGCGGCAAATGGGCAGTAAGAAATTTAAACTTTATTACACGAATTACTGAAGGCCATACTGCTTTGGAATTCAATCTCAGAAATCCTTATGAACATAAACTAACGCCATATGTATTCGCAGGCGTTGCAGTTTATCATTACAATCCTTACACTGAAGACCCCAATGGAAAAAGAATCTCTCTAAGACAGCTCTCTACGGAAGGCCAGGGCTTCATAGCAGGTAAAACACCTTATGAACTAATTCAGTATGCAATCCCCTTCGGTGGAGGAATCAAGCTTGCATTATCTGATTCTTACTCCCTTGGCCTTGAGATTGGGCTCAGAAAGACAAACAATGATTACCTCGATGATGTGAGTACTACCTATGTTGACGAAGCTGTGTTGTTAGCAAATCGGGGTTCAAAAGCAGTGGAACTTGCCTGGCGAGGTGATGAAACAAAAACCCCAAATCCATATCCTAACGGAGGTGCTCCCCGCGGTAATGCAAAATCAAAAGACTGGTATTATTTCTCCGGCATAATTGCTTCATTTCGTCTCGGCGGAAATGGAGGGAATAATGGTGGAACCGGATGCCCAAAGTTTTAAAGTGAGCAGAAGCAGTAGGCTGTAGCAGTACTGCCAACCGTTACTGCCCACTGCCTACATCTACCGCCTATTGCCTATTTTTGCATCATGGCCTATAAGAATCAGCAGGAATTCATTGATGCCCTGGAAAAAGCAGGTGAACTCATCCGAATAAAAACATTTGTAGATCCCAAACTTGAAATAGCAGAAATTACTGATCGTATCAGTAAAACTACCGGTGGAGGTAAAGCACTTCTGTTTGAAAATACCGGCTATGCGTTCCCGGTACTCATGAATGCCTACGGAAGCGAGAGAAGAATGTGCATGGCGCTGGGTGTTGACGATCTCGTCCAGGTAGCTGCGGATATTGAAGAATTATTCAAAATGCTTTCTTCCCCAAAAGAAAATATCCTCGACAAATTAAAACTGCTTCCAAAGCTTGCACAATTTGCCAGTTGGATGCCAAAAGTAAAAACCGGGAGAGGAGCTTGCCAGGAAGTGGTAATGGCCAAACCGGATATCACTAAATTACCGGTAATTACCTGCTGGCCAAAAGATGGAGGCCCGTTTGTAACGCTTCCCATAATTCACACAAAAGATCCGAATACCCATGCCCGTAATGTAGGTATGTACCGGATGCAGGTATTTGGCCCTGTGCTCACCGGCATGCATTGGCACAAACATAAAGTTTCCGCGAAACATTTTAACGAATACAAAAAACTTGGAAAGCGCATGCCGGTTGCCGTTGCCCTGGGTGGCGACCCGGTTTATGCATATTCTGCTACTGCACCATTGCCTGAAAATGTAGATGAATATATGCTTGCAGGTTTTCTACGTAAGAAAAAAGTAGAACTCGTTAAATGCCTTACACAACCGGATGTGGAAGTTCCTGCAGATGCTGATTTTATTATTGAAGGCTATGTTGAACCAAATGATGCATTGATATGGGAAGGGCCTTTTGGTGACCATACCGGTTATTATTCTTTACCGGATTGGTATCCACGTTTCCACATCACAGCGATAACCCACAAAAAAAATGCCGTGTACCCGGCAACGATAGTAGGCATTCCACCACAGGAAGATGCCTGGCTAGGTAAAGCCACGGAAAGGATCTTTCTTGCTCCAATAAAGATGACGATGATACCGGAGATCATTGATATGGACATGCCGGTGGAAGGTGTGTTCCATAATCTTGTTATCACGCAAATAAAAAAAGATTATGCAGGGCAGGGGCAGAAAGTAATGAATGCTATGTGGGGTGCAGGCCAGATGATGTTTAATAAAATATTGGTAATGGCAGATGAAGGGG
>JBKJPO010000386.1:0-7075 GCA_046595095.1 Chitinophagaceae bacterium | reverse complement strand
ATATTGGAATGGCATTTACATTAAAGCGGAAGTTTTAGCAGCACTCGATTTCTCAGCTTGAATATCTTGACTAATATATTTGGAATCTGGAAATCTTACAATCATTTAATCAAGGTTCAGAACCTTGATTGAAGGGATAAATTGATTACTTGATTAATATCTTAGTGCATGGAATTTAATCTCCAACAGAAAGCCCAAAGACAAAAAAATATCTTTGAACCTTAGCAGTTTTGAAACAGAAGATAATAGTATTGGAATGGCATTTACATTAAGGCGGAAATTCTAGCAGCTTTCGATTTCACGGCTTGTATATCTTGACTAAATCTTTAAGCTGATTTGGGAATCTGGAAATCTTACAATCTTTTAATCAAGGTTCAGAACCTTATTGTCTAACGCTAATTATTTATACTACACTGTTGAAAATAAAAAAGCATCCCGGGTACAGGATGCTTTCAATAAAAATTGCTGTGTTTAATTTGCAGGTGCTACGGTTTCATTTCCGTATACATCGAAATATTTAACAGGGCCATATTTCTCAAGTCCCGGTGTAACCTGCTTTGCATTGCCAACGATAACAATATGCATGTTCTCCGGAAGCACATATTTTTTTGCCATCATCTGAACCTGTTGTGGAGTCACATTTGCCAGATTTTTCAGATAGTCACGATAATAATTTTTTGGAAGATTATAACGGGCAACGTTAAGTGCAAAATTTGCAATTGTTGCAGGATTTTCCAGTGAACGGGCAAAACTACCAGCCATATTGTTTTTCATTCTCGAAACTTCGGCCTCGTCAGCAACTACATTGCGAATACGATTTAATTCTGCGAGAAATTGTCCTATTGCACTATCGGTTTTTTCATTTCTGACAGAAGCATTTGCGGTAAAGGAGCCTATGTATTTATCAGGGCTTAGCGAGCCTGAAGCACTATACGTAAATCCATATTTTTCCCGCAGGTTTTGCACAAGACGACTCGAGAATCCTCCTCCAAGAATATTACTCATTACTGAAGCGGGAATTGCATCCGGTGTGCCTGGCTTCAATTCCGCGGTATGTGAAATGTTGATCACGCTTTGCACGCTTGCAGGTCTGTCAACCATATCGATATAGTTTTTATCCGGGCTTTGCGCAAATTCATGGTTGGATTTTGGAACATCTCCTTTCTCCCATTTACCAAAATATTTTTCACTTAGCGATCTGGCTTCTGCAGCCGAAATATCACCAACAAAAACGAGGTAACTGATATTGGGTTTCCAGTATGTATTGATGTATTGCTTGATATCGGCAACTGTAACACTATTAATACTTTCTTCAGTCCTGATTGTACCATATGGATGTGTTTTACCATACACTACCCTATTTGTTACATTGCCGGAAATCGAGGCAGGATTATTCATTGCACTCTTTAAACCAGACAATTGCTGCTTGCGAATTTTTTCGAGTTCTTCAGCCGGATATGAAGGCCTGAAAATGATATCGGCCATAAGTTCCATAACCTTTGGAAAATTGGCCTTTAATGATCTTGCTGATACCCCGGTAGAGAATGTATTAATGCTTGCGCCAAGAAAATCAATTTCTTCATCAAGCTTCACTTTATTCATTTTAGTTGTTCCCCTCTGCAATAAGGTACCTGCCATAGCATGCAAACCAGCTTTGTCTCCTTCAAGAACCGGGTCACGGTCAATCGTAAGCGTAGCCGAGATGCGTGGTAGCTTTGAGTTTTGCATCACAAATACTTTCAACCCATTGGCAAGGGTAAAAGATACCGGATCTGCAATCTTAATTTCCGGTGCAGATGCTGGTTGAGGAGCTTTACTCCTGTCGATAGGCTGCGCTAACAGAGTTAGGGGCAGTAATCCAAATGATAATATTATGAGTTTCTTCATTTTAATTTTTTATTGTTAAGTTCTATGGAGTTGGAGTGCCTGCAGCCACTTTAGGTTTGGCTACAGTTTTGGGAACATAATAAAGAACCACCCGATTCTCTTTGTTCAGGTATTTTTTTGCTACATCCATAATCTGTTGACTGGTGACAGAATTGAATTTCTCAATCTCAGTGTTTATCAGTTCTGCATCACCAAAATAGGTTTCATAATCAGCAAGTCTCTCTGCTATTCCTGCCATTGTAGCATTACTATTTACTAAATTGGTTTGTACCTGGTTCTTTACTTTTTGAAGTTCACGATCACCTACAAGCGAAGTCTTCATATTGTTGACCACGATGTCAATCTCTTTTTCAAGATCTTCAGGTTTTACTCCTAGTGAGGCAATAACATTTGTGATAAGTAAGCCAGCATCTTCACTGATTAGTGGAAAGGTAGATGCTGATGCAGCCACCTGCTTTTCATCTACTAATGCCTTTGTAAACCTGGATGATTGCCCGTCGGAAAGGATAGAGGAGAGCAAGGAAAAAGCATAATAATCGCTGCTCTGTTGTTTTGGCCCAAGGTAAGCCTGGAACACACCTGGCAATTGTACATTATCCTGGATAATATCACGTACTTCACCACCTAATGAGGCTTGTTTTACAGATGGACGTGGCACGTCTTTGCCTTTTGGAATGGGTCCAAAATAAGCTTCAATGAGCTTTTTAATTGCAGGAACATCGATGTCACCGGCAATTGAAAGCACGCAATTATTGGGGACATAATAAGTATTATAAAATTTCATGAATTCATCAAGCTTTGCAGCATTGAGATGATCCATGCTTCCTATGGGTGCCCAGTTGTAGGGATTATTCGGGAATGCTCTCTTGAGGAGTTCGGTAAAGCGAGTTCCATAAGGCTGGTTATCAATCCGTAGTCGCTTCTCTTCTTTTACAACTTCACGCTGGGTATTTACACCAATGTCCTCAATCTTTGCATGCATCATCCTTTCACTTTCAAGCCATAGCCCAAGTTTCACCTGGTTTGATGGGAGCAACTCGTAATAAAATGTCCGGTCCTGGGAAGTATTAGCATTTAAACCTCCTCCTGCATTTGTAACATGCTCAACAAATTCACCTCTCTTGATATTTGCTGATCCTTCAAAAAGCAAGTGCTCAAAAAAATGAGCGAAGCCTGTGCGTGCAGTATCTTCGTTTTTTGACCCTACATGATATAGAGTGGTAACAGCTACCACAGGTACAGAATTATCTTTATGCAGAATAACCTTCAATCCATTTGGCAAGGTATATTTTTCATATTCGATCTTTCTCACCTGTGCTGCTGCACTGCCCACAAAGGCGGAACTGGTGATAGTGACAAATAAGAATCTTTTCAGTATACTCATATTAAAACTTTGATTGTTTACAGATTTTTTTAGCGACGCCAAATTTACTAATGAAATCGTACTCTACCGGAAAATTGTTATGATTGGCAGATTAAGTTAATTGGCCTGAAAACTAACCGGGTTTATTCCATCAAAATTGATTTTGCAAACTCGACAGGATCCATATGCGCATCCACCCAGGTAATCGCAGGGTCCCGCATAAACCAGGTCATTTGCCGCTTTGCATATTGACGGGTATTCTTTTTAATAAGTTGCTTTGCCGTATCTAAACTTATTTTACCATCAAAATATTCAAATAATTCCTGGTAACCCACTGTTTGTAAAGCTTTGAGCTGACGATATTCGAGTAGCTCCCGTACCTCTTGCACAATGCCTTCTTCAAACATTTGATCGACCCGGAAATCAATATTAGCATGTAGCTCCTCTTTTCCAAGTTGTAGCCCAAATTTTTTAATCCCGAAATTCCTTTCAACTCTTGCTTGTCCATGAAAAGAAAACAATGATCTGCCAGTAGCCTTCACCACTTCGAGAGCACGCATCATTCTCGCAGGATTGAGCATTTCTCCTTTTTCTACAAAAATGGGATCATATTTCACGAGTTCCTCATGTAACCAGGAAATTCCTTTTTGCCGGTAATCGTACTCTATCCCAGATCTTAATTCCGGTAGAATGGTTGGAATAACATCCATGCCTTCAGTAAAAGCTTTGATGTACAATCCCGTCCCGCCTACCATTACAGCAATATCATGCTTCCTGAATATCTCTTCTGCAGCAGCCAATGCGTACTGTTCAAATGATTTTGCATTCAATTCTTCGGTAACAGCATGTGTTGCAATAAAATGATGCGGGATAGAATTTAACTGGACCGTGGATGGCCGTGCAACACCAATGCGGAGGTTCAGGTAACACTGCCGGCTATCCGCAGAGATGATCTCTGTATTGTAAAACCGGGCAAGTTCAATGGCGAACGAAGTCTTGCCAACAGCTGTTGGGCCAACTATGACAAGGCAGGTTTTTATAATTGAAGGTTGAAATTGTAAAAAGCTTTTCGTAAAGCTCTAGGATACGCTTACTAAGTGATCAGACCAAGTGATCAAAATTCTTCCTTGTTTTCTTCCACATCCTCCTCACCATCTTCACTTGTAACTTCTTCATCTTCTCCCTCAGTACCAAATCCATTAATCAGGGCTTCAGAATTAAGGTCATATTTTTCTTCAATTTCAGCAAGCTTCTCGCTTATTAATCCCTTGGTACCATATTGGCTAGGTGCGATACCTTCCGAACGGATGCAGGAAGGGTAATTGATCTTAGGACTTTCATCCTTGTTGATATTGATGAGTTCAACCATAAAAGTCCAGTTTTTATTGAAGTCATAGACCATGATAAACTTCTGGTTGGGATCCTTAGTTTCGGCTCCGAGTAAAGTTTCACTCATTAATAATGGTTCAGCCTTATACGCTTTGTCATACTTTTCCAGGGTGATTTCCCGTCCACGTTGCCAATTATCATTACTGCGGTAAAAAGTAGATTTATGCTTATTGTCAAAATCAAAGCATTTCAATATTGCCTGGTGCAGATCGAGGAAATTCTGAGTATGCCTGATAACAATATCACGGTAAACACTATCATCATCTTCCCAGTATATTCTGAATTTCAATATAGCCATAGAACGAAATTAAATTAAATGTGCGAATGTGCAAACAAACAGGGTATGCTAAAGTCTGGAGTAACCAGGGATTAATAAAAACAAATCCCCGCTACTTTCATAACGGGGACTAGCTGACTAACCTATTTTAGTTCTCAATAGGAAATTATTTTATTTGGTGCTTGCCTTCGCCAGTGATACCTCGCCAATAATGTTATTGAGCACTTTCACCGTTTTATCAACATAAATGTCGTTACTAACCCTTTTAAGAAACTGTGTAAGCTTTTCTTCTCTATCCTTATCAAGTGCTTCTTCTTTACTCCTTGATACTGGAACTACGGTTAAGTCATTTTGAAGATTGCTCAATGAATCCAGTTGTCTGAATGTACCACGGATCGCCTTTTGCTTTGCAGTAAACTTTTGAAGATTTAGCGAATATTCTTTATCAAGATTTTTGTCGAGCCACTGTACATGCTCCCTGATCTTACTGAAAGGTCCGGCATCATTCATTTGTGTCTTTGCTTCATTAACAACATTGAGAACATTATACCCCGGATTCCAGGTCTTATAATCAGCCTTATTGATCTCATCCCAATTCAATGACAGTGGATTATCTTTCTCACGGAACTTCACGTACTCTAGCCTGTCTGGTAGTATGATATCGGGAACAACACCTTTCAATTGTGTAGCATCACCATTGATGCGGTAATATTTCTGTAGTGTAAGTTTTATATCTCCTAATCCTTCATTTGGAGATAATTTATTCAGCAACCGGTTTTCCGCTTCGGGGTCGAGAGAAATACTTCTTTGCACTGATCCCTTACCGTAAGTGGAGGTGCTACCGATTATTAAACCACGTTTGTAATCCTGGATCGCGGCTGCAAAAATTCCAGAGGCAGAAGCACTCATTTCGTCAACCATTACTGCAAGAGGTCCGGTATACAAAACATTCTTATCGTTATCACGAAGCACATTTGATTTCTCATCACGACCTTTAACCTGCACAATTGGACCGTCTTCAATAAATAGCCCCGCCATTCTTACTACCTCGTATAAACTACCGCCACCGTTACCACGCAGATCAATTATAATTCCATCCACATTTTCTGCCTTAAGTTTTTCTACTTCTTTGGCAACATCTTCTGAACATTTTGGAGCATTGGGTCGCTCAAAATTCACATAAAATTCAGGGAGATAAATGTAACCGATCTTATTTGTGCTATTAATGATCGCGCTTTTCGCAAACTTGTCTTCCAGCCGTATTTCATCCCTCATTAATGATACTACTTTTGTGCTGCCATCAACTTTTTTTAATGTAAGCCTTACTTCCGAACCCTTGCTGGCACCCCTGATAAGCTTAACTGCATCCGATACTGCGTAACCCGTTACATCTACAGGCTCACCATTACCCTGTGCTATTTTGATGATCTCATCTTCAGGCTGGATGTTCCCTGATTTCCATGCTGGCCCACCGGATACCAGGCTTGAAACCTTGATCTTGCCATCTTCATCCTTGAGTTGAGCGCCTATTCCATAAAATGTTCCACTTAATTCTTCATTAAATGACCTCATATCCACAGGTGCAAAATAGGTGGTATGCGGATCCATGGTTGTTGTAATCGCATTTACAAAATCACTGAAAAGGTCATCGGGTTTATTGTGATTCTTTAGGGTTGTATAAAATCTGTCAAGCTGCTTCAAAATCAAAGCTCTCGCTTCCCTCTCGAGGGTAGAATCTGCTTTATAAATAAATTTTTCCCTGGGCTTAGTCTTTCCTGGATCATTTAAGTTTGAACCAGTCAGGCTGGTATCAGTTTTGGAAATCAATCCTTCCTTTCCTTTATTCTTCTCTCTCTCTTCCAACATATCCGAATACTTAGAAAGCACTAAATATTTTATCCTTTTGCGATTTGCATCTAAGCGTTCCTTTTCATTTTTTGGATAAAATGCTTTTTTACCATCTAATAAAATGTTTTCATCCACATTAAAATTAAAAGGTGTGGCAAGAATCGCCCTGTACATATCTGCAACTTCCTGCAACCTTTTAGAGTAAAGCTTGCTAATCTCGTAATAAGATTCCAGTTTAACTCCATGGATCTCATCATCGATCTTGAATTCATATTTTTTTATGGCATCAATATCAGATTGAAGAAAAATTG
>JBKJPO010000518.1:0-9290 GCA_046595095.1 Chitinophagaceae bacterium | reverse complement strand
GATGCTTCAAAATCTTATTCCTTATTCCCGTGCAGTAAATAATCTCTTCATGGTTCAAACTATGTGGTGGATGATTATATTCTCTATAGCGCTGGAGCTAAACATCAATAATTATATAAAAGAAAAGTACCAGGCGCAAAAAGACTTATTGATTAATCTTGCAGAAAAAGAAAAGCTTATCCTGCACCAAAACGAACTTCTCGAGCAAAAAGTTGAAGAGCGTACCCGTGAACTAAAAGAAACACAATCACAATTAGTACAGCATGAGAAGATGGCATCTCTTGGCGAACTCACCGCGGGTATTGCGCATGAAATACAAAATCCACTAAACTTCGTCAATAATTTTTCTGAAGTAAACACAGAATTAATTGATGAGATGGAACAGGAAATTGATAAAGGGAATATTGATGATGCAAAGACTATTGCTGCAGATATTAAAGAGAACCAGCAAAAGATCTCACACCATGGCAAACGTGCTGATGCCATAGTAAAAGGAATGCTTCAGCATAGCCGCCTCAGCAGTGGCGTAAAAGAACCAACAGATATCAATGCACTGGCTGATGAATATCTGCGGTTAGCTTATCATGGATTACGGGCAAAAGACAAATCATTTAATGCAACACTGAAAACGGATTTTGATGAAACAGTTGGAAAAATAAATCTCATTCCGCAGGATATTGGCAGGGTAATGCTCAATATCATCACCAATGCATTCTATTCAGTAACAGAAAAGAGCCAACAAAAAACCGGGGATTATGAACCTATGGTTTCAGTAAGTATAAAGAAGCTAAGTGATAAGGTTGAGGTTAGAATCCAGGATAATGGCAACGGTATACCGCAAAAGGTACTGGATAAAATATTTCAACCATTCTTTACCACCAAACCCACAGGGCAGGGAACAGGATTAGGCTTATCGTTAAGTTATGACATTATTAAAGTACACGGAGGTGAATTGAAAGTGGAAACAAAAGATGGAAATGGAGCAACGTTTATTATTATCTTACCAGAATAAATAACAAAATGAAAATTTTAGTAGTTGATGACGAAAAAGATATTCAAACACTGTTTGAGCAACGTTTCAGGAAAGAAATCAGGCAAAAAGAAGTTGATTTTGTTTTTGCATTCTCAGGAGAAGATGCACTGATTTATCTAACTCAACATGAACAGGAGGTAGTATTGATATTATCTGATATCAATATGCCTGGCATGAGTGGCCTAGATTTACTGGCGCAAATAAAGCAAAAACACCTGAAACCGCCACCGGTGGTAATGATGATAACTGCTTATGGTGATGCAGAAAATTTCAGCAGATCTAAACAATTGGGAGCCGATGATTTTTTAACCAAACCGCTTGATTTTACCGTTTTGAAAGAAAAATTAAAGACTATACAATGAAAGCAAAAATATTAGTGGCTGATGATGAAGTGGACCTGGAAATGCTAATCAAACAGAAATTCCGCCAAAAGATAAGAGAGCATCAATATGAATTCATTTTTGCAGTGAATGGGGCTGACGCATTGGAGAAAATAAAACAAAATCCTGATGTGGATATTGTTCTAAGTGATATTAACATGCCGGAGATGGATGGATTGACTTTACTAAGCCGTCTGGGTGAATCCAGCCCGTTAATAAAATCTGTTATTGTATCGGCGTACGGAGATATGGAAAATATCCGTACCGCAATGAACCGGGGTGCATTCGACTTTATCACCAAGCCCATAAATTTTGAAGATCTATCAGTAACAATTGATAAAACAATAACTCATGTTTGCCAAATTCGTGAAACGATTAAAGCCATTAAAGAAAATAATATCCTGAAAATGTATGTGGATGCAACAGTGCTCAACTTCATGGGTAGCCGTGAGTTTGAAGCATCACTGACATCAAATGAAACTGTGGAAGCCACAGTTGCTTTTATCGACATCTGTAGCTTTACTTCCATAAGTGAAAACGAATCACCCGACACCGTAGTAAAATTGCTGAATAATTATTTTGATGTGATGGTGAATGAAATCATTGCGCAAGGTGGTTGTGTAGATAAATTTATTGGTGATGCCATCATGGCTGTCTTTCGTGGCGATTACCACTTAGATAGGGCTATTGATGCCTGCCTGGCAGTGAGAAATAAAATAAAAGCCTTGCCTGCTTTGTCAGAAAAGATTTCTTTTACACCTAAGGTATCTATTGGTATCAATAGTGGTGAAATGATTTCAGGTAATATTGGCTCTGCAAGCCTGCGTCGATTAGATTATACAGTTATCGGTGATACCGTAAATATTGCACAACGCCTTCAGTCAGCGGCCGGTGAAAGCCAGATAGTGATCAACCAGGAAGCATATGAAAAAGTAAGAGAGTCATTCAACTGCCGTAAAGTGGGTGAGATAAGTATGAAAAACAAATCCAATCCATTGATGGTATTTGAAGTGATGGATTGAAGGTGCTTGATTTTATAATTGGTATTTACCCAAATCATAATTAACTTCAGCATTAATAAAAAAGCGTGGCAAAAACGACTATAAATTCGACTTCTCAAACTTTCACGGCAGTCATTACATCTATTACAACAACCCGCAAGGGTTGCAATATCACATATCGCCAACCGGGCTGTTAAAAGCTACAATATCATAAGCATTATTCATTAATTCCCCTCACCCGGAATCTCAAATACCAGTATCAATATGCAAGTCTTAAAATTTGGTGGTAGTTCTGTAGCCAATGCAGAGAACATAAAAAAAGTGGCAGCAATCATCCGGGAAGAAGTCAAAAAAGAAAAAACTGTTGTGGTTGTTTCAGCCCTTGGTGGCATCACCGACCTGTTGCTTCAATGTGGAACTCTTGCAGCCATTGGAAATGCTGAATACAAAAGAAATATTGAGGAGTTAACTTTACGTCATATAGAAGCAATCAAGGCCCTTCTGCCGTTAAATAACCAGAGTTCGCTACTAAGTAAAGTAACTCAGCAATGCCATGAGATAGAAGATATCCTTGATGGCATTTTCATGCTGCAGGAATTTTCAGAAAGAACAAAGGACAGGGTAATCAGTTATGGTGAATTACTTTCTTCACAAATCATTTCCCGTTACTTACAATCGATTGGACAGGCTAACACATGGAAGGATGCACGCGAGTTGATAAACACAGATTCGGGATATACTAACGCAGTAGTTGATTTTGAAAAAACAGCTGCAAAGACACAGGAATTCTTCGCTAACCAGGAATCAGCCCTCATGATTATTCCCGGTTTTATTGCCGCGGATTCTAACGGATATACGACAACGTTAGGTCGCGGTGGTTCAGACTATACGGCCTCAATCATAGCCAGTTCAATCAATGCCTCACAATTGCAGATATGGACCGACGTGTCGGGGATGATGACTGCCGACCCTCGGCTGGTAATGAATGCAAAGCCCATCCCTTCTATCTCTTATCAGGAAGCTATGGAACTTTCTCATTTTGGTGCAAAAGTTATTTATCCCCCCACCATACAACCCGTAATGCATAACCATATTCCGGTGTTGATTAAAAATACCTTTGCACCCGCTGATGAAGGAACGATAATCCAAATGAGCAAACAAGAAAATGGAAATATCATTCGAGGCATCACTTGCATTAACAATATTTCACTATTAAGCCTGGAAGGTAGTGGCATGGTAGGAATTCCGGGTTTTTCCAAACGACTATTTGAGGCACTGGCAAATAATGACATCAACGTGATCCTTATTACACAGGCGTCCTCAGAGCATTCGATTTGTGTTGCAGTGCTGGAACAGGTAGCGGAGAAAGCAAAGAATGTAATTGATCAAGCATTCGGTTATGAAATTGCTACAGACAAAGTAAATCCACTTTTAATAGAACCATATCTCTCAATCGTGGCCCTGGTGGGCGATAATATGAAGAGTCATGCGGGCACCAGTGGTAGGATGTTTCATAAGCTCGGCCGCAATGGGATCAATATCCGGGCTATAGCTCAAGGTTCATCAGAAAGAAATATTTCTGCCGTAATATCAACTACAGATGTAAAGAAAGCACTCAACGTTCTTCACGAAGAATTTTTCGAAACCATTTATAAACAGGTAAACTTATTTATCACCGGCACCGGAAATGTAGGTGGCAAACTGATTGACCAGATCATACAACAACAAAAATACCTGCTTGAATCCCTGAGATTAAATATCAGGGTCATCGGTCTTGCAAACAGCCGGCAGATGATCTTTAATGAAGAAGGAATTGATTTGAAAAACTGGAGGTCACTCCTGGAGCAAGGTGAGAAAATGGAACTTTCAAAATTCGTTCAGATCATGCTTGCAAAGAACCTCAGGAATGCGGTGTTTGCAGATATCACAGCAAATGAAGCTGTAGCAAAGGTTTATGATAAAGCATTTGAGAAAAGTATTTCAGTAGTAGCCTGCAACAAGATTGCCTGCTCCTCTCCCTTCGATTATTATAAAAAGCTTAAGGACCTGGCACTCGATCATAATGCGTCCTTCCTATTTGAAACAAATGTTGGTGCCAGCCTGCCCGTCATCCGCACTTTGAACGATCTTATACGCAGCGGCGACAGTATTAACAGGATGGAAGCAGTATTGAGTGGCACACTAAACTTTGTATTCAATAATTATAATGGAGAGAAAAGTTTTGCAACTATAGTACGGCAGGCACAGGATGAAGGATATACTGAACCCGATCCAAGGCTCGACTTAAGCGGCAAAGATGTGATGAGAAAAATAATGATCCTGGCAAGGGAAGCCGGGGAGAAAATGGAAATGGAAGAGATCAGCAACAATTCATTTATGCCACCATCCTGTATGCAAGGCAGTGTTGAAAATTTTTACGAGGAAATGGAGAAGCATGAAAGTCATTTTAAAAAATTATACGAGGATGCATTAGTTGTTGGGAAAAAATTAAAATTTGTAGCTTCATTTAAAGATGGCAAAGCATCGGTGGGCCTGCAGCACATTGATCCCAGCCACGACTTTTACCACCTTTACGGCAAAGACAATATTGTTTCGTTTTATACAAACCGTTATGTGGAACAACCAATGGTGGTAAAAGGTGCCGGTGCGGGAGCAGAAGTAACCGCCTCAGGCGTATTTGCAGATATCATTCTCGCAGCAAGGCTTTAAGATTTAATCATGACGAATATAAGGCTCAAATCACCTGCCACTGTAGCAAACCTTGTTTGCGGCTTTGATGTGTTGGGCATGTGCCTGCAGGATCCATTTGATATAATGGAGATAAGCCTGTTGAATGAAAGAAAAGTGATTATTAAAAATTATGGCGAATACCTCCTTCCATCAAACCCCGAACAAAATACAGCGGGAGCACCATTGCTGGAAATGATAAACAATTTACCGGGAAATGTTGGTTTTGAAGTAAGTATTCAAAAAAATATTAAACCCGGCAGCGGACTTGGTTCCAGTGCTGCGAGTGCTTCTGGCGCTGTGTTTGGTGCAAATCATTTATTGGGAAATATTTTTTCAAATGAGGACCTGGTTCGATTCGCTATGTTTGGCGAAAAGATAGCAAGCGGTGTAAAGCATGCGGACAATGTAGCACCGGGAATTTATGGTGGTGTAACATTGATCCGTTCGATTCTTCCCCTTGATATAATTGCCATTCCATCGCCAAAATTATTTATCAGTATTGTTCATCCCCAGATCGAAATAAAAACTGCCGATGCCAGGCATATGTTGAGAAAAGCAGTGTTACTTAAAGATGCAATAAAACAATGGGGAAATATCGGGGGGCTGGTCGCCGGGTTAATCAAAAATGATTACGAACTTATCGGCCGGTCACTTGAAGACGTAATTATTGAACCCATACGGAGTATTTTGATCCCTTCCTTTGATGAATTAAAAAAATTGAGCATTGAAGCGGGAGCACTAGGTGGAGGCATTGCCGGTTCCGGGCCCTCAATTTTTATGCTTAGCAAAGATCATGAAACAGCTCTGCGGGTTGAAAAGATCATGAAAGAAATATATATTTCTATTGGATTGGCGCATTACACATACGTGACCACATTGAATGAAAGCGGATGTAGTATCATTGATTAATATTTTTTTCTTCCTCCGTGGTTCTCGGTGAAATCAATTTTTGTTACATGGAGAACCACGGAGAAAATAAATTATTTTATGCTGTATTATAGTACAAATAAATCCTCACCGATAGTTGATTTCAGGCAGGCCACTATACATGGCCAGGCTCCAGACGGTGGATTGTATTTCCCGGAGAGTATTCCAGTACTACCGCTGGAATTCCTTAATAATCTAAAATCATTTTCAAATGAAGAGATAGCTTTAAAAGTTATCACTCCATATATTGGTGATTCAATTCCTTTAGCAGCAGTCCGGAAGATTGTAAATGAAACAATTAATTTTCCTTTCCCACTTATAAAAATAACAGGATCAATTTCATCGCTTGAATTATTTCATGGGCCTACTCTTGCTTTCAAAGATGTTGGCGCAAGATTTATGAGCCGGTGCCTGGCTCATTTTGTACAAGGCCTTGATAAAAAAATCACTGTGCTTGTCGCTACTTCCGGTGATACCGGCGGCGCGGTTGCGAGTGGATTTTATGATGTTCCCGGTATAGAAGTAGTCATTCTTTATCCTGCGGGAAAAGTAAGCCGCATCCAGGAATTGCAGCTCACTACTTATGGAAATAACATTACGGCGCTTAAAATAAATGGCAGCTTTGATGATTGTCAGCAGATGGTGAAGCAGGCTTTTAGAGATAAAGAATTGAATGAAAAATTATTTCTCACTTCAGCTAATTCAATAAATGTCGCACGTTGGCTACCGCAACAGTTTTACTATTTCTTTGCCCTAAAGCAATGGGAAGAAATTACGCCACCGGTAATCTCTGTACCGAGTGGAAATTTTGGAAATGTTTGTGCGGGCTTAATGGCATTTCGTTCAGGGCTACCTGTTAGTCAATTCATTGCTGCATGCAATTCCAATAACACAGTACCAGAATATCTCGCAACAGGAAAATACAATGCAAAGAAAGCAATGCATACTATTTCAAATGCGATGGATGTGGGAGATCCAAGCAACTTCGTACGCATCCTTGAAATTTTCGGGCATGATTTGAGCGAGCTCAGGCATGGAATTCAGAGCATAAGTATTGATGATGAAAGAACAAAAGAAATCATCAGGCAGGTGTATGCAGAACATCAATATTTGCTGGATCCGCATGGAGCTGTTGGATTTCTTGCACTACAAAATTATTTGCTGGAAAATCCCGGGAAGAAAGGATTCTTCCTCGAAACGGCACACCCGGTAAAATTTAATGATGTAGTTGAAGGTGTGATAAGAGAGAAAATAAAATTGCCTTTGGGAGTTGAAGAAATATTATATAAAAGATCCAGCAGCATTTCGGTGAATGCCGACAGTGGATCCCTGCGCGATTATTTAGCAGGAGTATGACCTTCAGCCACTCTCCGATTAAACCAGGTATCCAAACAGATTATCCCCGCTTTTCAACTCTGTATAATTAATATGATGAGTAGAAAGATTTTCTAACAACTGCTCATAATCACCTTTGGATTTCAATTCTATCCCTACAAGCGCGGGCCCCGTTTCTTTATTATGTTTTTGCATATATTCAAAGCGGGTGATATCATCATTAGGACCAAGAACATCATTTACAAATTCTTTCAATGCGCCGGGTCGTTGTGCAAAGCGTACAAGAAAATAATGTTTTAATCCTTCGTATTGCAGGGAACGCTCCTTGATCTCCTGCATGCGGTCGATATCATTATTACCACCACTTAATATGCATACAACACTTTTGCCTTCTATCTGTTCAGCAAAATCATCGAGTGCAGCGATCGATAAAACACCGGCAGGTTCAACTACCAGCGCTTCTTCTTTGTATAATTGCAGGATTGCAGAACAAACTTTTCCTTCAGGAACGGTGTGCATCATATCAATAACTTCCTTGCAAATCGGGAATGTATGGTCGCCTACCCGCTTCAGTGAAGCACCATCAATAAAACTGTCTATGTTTTCCAATGTTACAGGTTGGCCAGCTTCGAAAGCTGCTGTCATAGAGGCCGCACCTTCCGGTTCCACGCCTATTATTTTTGTTTTGGGAGAGAACGTTTTAAAATAAGATCCGACACCGGCAGCAAGACCACCACCGCCAACAGGAATGAATATATAATCGATCACTGGCTGGTCTTCTAAAATTTCAACTCCAATTGTACCCTGGCCTTCTATGATTCTATAATCATCAAAGGGAGGAATAAAACTCATCTTATTTTGAAGCGCGTAATTTTTTGCTGAGGTATTACAATCATCAAATGTATCACCGGAGAGTTTTATTTCTATAAACTCCTCACCAAACATTTTTGTTTGAAAGACTTTCTGTTGAGATGTTATGACCGGCATGAATACAACACCTTTGAGACCCAGCTTTTTGCAGGAAAATGCAAATCCCTGTGCATGATTACCGGCGCTTGCACACACAACACCATTTTTCAATTCTTCATGAGATAAGCTGCTGATCATATTGTATGCTCCTCGCAATTTGTAAGAACGCACTACCTGCAAATCTTCACGCTTGAGGTAAACCGTACAGTTGTATTTTTTTGATAGATTATAATTGTAGGTCAATGGTGTCCTACGTACAACCTGCTTCAGTTTTTCAACAGCACGCCGAAAATTAAGCCGCGTATCAACCTCAGCAAAACTGGTGTCACTAGAGGCTTGATGAGAAGCTTGGTTGTTTTGATTTTTCATGTACTACTTCTGTTTTACTGGGAATTGTTTGATTTTCCGGGCGAAGGTTCCTAACGGTACGGCCTGCCTGCCAGAGTTCACTATCTCTTAATTCTTTTAACTCCTCTTCAAGCCCGGCACGGTAATCAGGCTTGCTATTGCTTTCAATCGAACGTGCTGCCTCTTTACCCGCTGCAACGCTTTCATATAATTCCTTGAAAACCGGCGCTGTTGCATCCCTGAATCTTTTCCACCAGTCCAATGCCCCGCGTTGTGCAGTGGTAGAACAATTGGCATACATCCAATCCATCCCATTCTCTGCAACCAGGGGCATAAGAGATTGTGTAAGTTCTTCTACTGTCTCATTAAAGGCTTCTGAAGGCGAGTGCCCTTTAGCACGAAGCACATCAAATTGAGCAGCGAATATCCCCTGGATCGCGCCCATCAACGTTCCCCGCTCACCTGTAAGATCGCTGTAAACTTCTTTCTTAAAATCTGTTTCAAATAAATATCCACTTCCAATTGCAATGCCTAACGCTACTACCCTTTCAAATGCCCGACCCGTAG
>JBKJPO010000254.1:0-4638 GCA_046595095.1 Chitinophagaceae bacterium | reverse complement strand
CTGACCCTCCGGACAACATAAATTTTGATAAAGTCTATAATATTGAAAGCCTTTAAATCTTGCTTACGAGTTTATTGTTATTCAACCGCCATTCCTGCGGCGTTAGACCATATTCCTGTTTAAACACACGTGCAAAATAACCAGGATCATTGTATCCGCTCTCCATTGAAACAGATGCAATACTAATTGCCGGATCCTTCAACAGCTCCCTTGCTTTATTTAAGCGAATAATACGAATGAATTTGTTGGGTGAACAACCGGTGAGCGCCTCCAATTTTCGATGGCATTGCGAATGGCTCATAAAAATCAATTTGCATAACTGCTCCACGGTAAAATTTGCATTATTAAAGTTTTGTTCTATGGCCTCCCTCACTTTTGTCACAAAAGCATCTTCAATTTTATTATGATTGATCATTGATTCCGGAGCCAGTGCAGGAGCTGATGCATTGTAGCTTATCCCCGCTTTACTGAGGTAGTAATTTTGAAGGTCTCTACGGAGCTCCAGAAGTTTTTTTATCCTGACTAATAATTCATCCTTGTGAAAAGGTTTTTCAAGATACACATCCACTCCTTGTTGCAAGCCTTCCATTTTACTTTGTAAATCTGCTTTGGCTGTAAGCATAATAATAGGGATATGACTGGTGTGCTCATTTTTACGTAATCGACGTACGAGTTCAAAACCATCCACAAAAGGCATCATTACATCGGTGATGATCAGATCGGGAATAAGCTCTGCAGCTATTTCAAAACCTTCTCTTCCATCTTTACCTACAGCCAGTCGATAGTCGGGCAAACATGAGGCGGTATAAGCTACCACATCTGCATTGTCTTCTACCAACAGTATTAATGATTTGTCGAGGTTTTGTGGTTCTTCCTGCACTGGGAAATTTGAAGTAACAATTTCCCCGGTTTTTGTTTTAATTACTTCATTGATAACCGGAGATGTAGCAGCCGTTTCTATGGAAAGTGCATTTTTCATCGGAAGTATAATGGTAAACTCACTTCCCCTGGTAGCGCCCGAGGCCGGGCTTTTTACGAAGATCTCACCGTTCATTAATTTTACGAGTTCTTTGGTGAGTGAAAGTCCTATGCCGGTGCCTTCCGCAGTTCTGGTAATACTGTTATCCAGCTGATAAAATCTGTTGAAAATATGTTGCAACTGATCTTCAGGTATGCCGATGCCAGTATCTTTTACTTTAATAATAACAATGCATTTTGATTCATCGTTTGGTTGAAGATCTATTCCAATGCTGATGTAGATGTTTCCTTTTTCCGGAGTAAACTTTAATGCATTAGATAAGAGGTTAACTACGATCTGCCTTAGCTTTTCCTGGTCGTAAGAAACATACAATGCATCGAGGTCGGTAAGAAAATGCAAAGCTTTATGCTGGCTTTCAGCCAGCGAATGAAATGATTCTGTAACATACCTTAGAAAATTAATAATATCACCATTGGCAAGATGCAGAGACATCATGCCGGTTTCCAGTTTTGAAAGATCGAGCATTTCATTCACCAGGTTCAGCAAACTCTGACCATTCCTGATGATCATGTTCATATTGTTACTGAAATTTTCCGCAGGCTTGTTAAGTACCTGCTGTGACATGCCGAGGATCACCGTTAGGGGTGTCCGAAATTCATGGGTGATGTTCGTATAGAGTTGCGTTTTTAAACTATCCACTTCTTTTATTCTTTTAGCCTCTAACTGTTCATAACTTAACTGTGCCTTTAACTTCGCGCGATTCACAGAAAATTTGAAATAAGCCCTGATAGCAAGGGCGACCAACAGGGCATATATAATATAAGCCCACCAGCTTCGCCACCATGGTGGCAAAACCGTAATTTTTAATTCAGCAATTTTATCACTCCACACACCCTGGCTGTTGCTACCCTGCACTTTAAATACATAGTCGCCTGAGGGTAGGTGGAGATAAGTTGCAGATCTGCGCGTGCCACTCTCTACCCATTCTTTATCGATACCAACCAATTGAAAGCGGTATTTATTTTGACCAGGTGCCGTATAATCAAGTGATGAGAATTCAAGTGTAAGAATATCCTGGAGATGAGTTAAGCTAATACTTTTGGTTTCTTCAATCTCAGATCGTAAAATGCCGGTTTTATCGCCTGCTACAACTAATGAGTTGTTGATGAGAATGCTTGTTATAAGTACATTAGGGGTGAAGTTGGCAGAAAGCACTTCTTTAGGATCGAAAATATTGAGCCCATTCACTCCACCAAATGCAAGATTTCCGTTTGGCAACTTCGCATAGGCGCCGGTGTTAAATTCATTGTCCTGTAATCCGTATGCCTTTGAGAAATTTCTAAAGATCCACTCATTGTTGTTATTTGCTGAGTGAGCAAGCAAACAGAAAATTCCATTATTTGTACTACCCCAGATATTACCCGCATCATCCGCCAGGATACCATATACCACATCATGCGGTAATCCGTCTTTGCTGGTAAGGTGAAAGAAGTCACCTGTGATTTTATTCAACCTGTTCAAACCTCCTCCTTTAGTGCATATCCATAAATACTTATCCGGTTCCACAGGATCATCCATAAAGCAGGACACATGATTATAGTTAAGCGAATTGCGGCTATTGATGTTATTATAATACCAGGTTATCTCCGGGCCTTTCTTTTTGTTTTGCCTGACAATCACTTTGGCAAAGCCTTCCTGTGTGCCGAGCCAGTATACACCCTGTTTATCTTCAAATATTGCAGTGCAGATGGCTTTCGATAGCACAGGTTTGGCCACATCGGTATTTATGTCAACGCTATCAATTTCACCAGTAGCCAAATTAAGCAGCATAAGGTGACCACCAAGTCCGGGTATCCACAATACGTTTTTGCTGTCTTCCAGCATGGGCTGCTTAGCACCTCTACCCATATAATCATTTACTCCGGGGTAAGGAGTTAGTTTTTGAGATAAAGGGTCGTAGCGGAAGTAACCCTTGTTATCACTTTTTATCCAATACTCTCCCTTTTTGGTAATGATGAAATTATCTATCTCAGTAAGCGAAAAAATATTTTTAAATGGATTTTTTTCTATTAAATGGTTTTTTATTTTCAACCAACCATAGGCAAAATCGCCTATATAAATATCGTTGTCCATAACAGGAATGATCCACTTCACACTAATGCCGGGCAACTTTGCCTGAAGTTTGTTGCCCCCTGTATTATACTTCCTCAACCCATAGCCCACAGAGCCAGACCAGGTGATACCGGAACGATCGGTAATGAAAGGGTAAACAATTCTTGTACTTTGTGGTAATTGCAGGTTCCACTCCAGTACCTTTCCAGGCTGCCATTTACTCACATCATAAAAGTGCAATTCGCGGTGATGGTTTTCCCATAATTTTTCCCTGGGCCGAAAGAGGATATTGCCCGTGGGTGTTTTATTTATATCAAATAATGGATAGACATCTCCACCATCATCAAGAAACAGGTTATTATTGATGAGGATACTGCTATCCTGCATCAGGTAACCGCTATTCAATAGCTTTCCATTTTTTAGTTTTGCAAAACTGTTTTTCAATGGATTGAATTCATAGATTGATCCATCCATCCCACCTATCCACATCCGCCCGGTTTTGTCATTTCCCATTCCATAAACTTGTTCGCTCCCCGGTAATGCCAATCTTGTAATAATTGCTGCAGCATTCTTTTCGAAAAAGTCATTGTTTAGTTGAACAACATTAAAGCCTGCTCCATCCACAGCAACTAATACCCTTCCATCGGGCAATTCTTCTATACTTCGTATAGCATTCCCCGAAAGGCTGCCAGGGTCTGAAGGGCGGTGAACGATGCGATAAAATTTGCCACTGCTTTTATCATAAATATTTAAACCGGCATCCTCCGTTCCTGTCCATATTCTGCCTTTTGAATCTTCAAAAAGATCTACAATCGTGTTGCTGCTAAGTGTGTTGGTATTGTAAGGATCATTGGTAAAGACTTTAAAGCTGTAGCCATCATATCGATTCAACCCATTTTTAGTGGCGACCCAGATAAAACCTTCCTTATCCTGGAGGATATCGAATACCATTCCTTGCGATAGTCCCTGTGCGGTAGAAATCGTTTCGTAACCGAGGCTCTTTTGTGCGATAGTACATTGTCCAAAAAATATAGTGGACAATAAAATAATTGTTTGTAAAGCAGTCTGGCGGAATTGCATCTGCCATTAAAGATAAAAGCAAAATCCTCTTTTTGAAAGTTAGTTAAGTAATAAATACACTTGCTATAACCAAATTGACGAATTAGTCCTGTTTATGCAGAATTTGTCGGGCAAAATGCAGAGTTTGTCCGGTAGAACGCAGCGAAAGTCCTCACTAATTTCCAGCTTTCTATAGAATTTAGCACATCGATTCCTACTCTTTCTATCCCCTACAAAAACCACGAGCTTATGTTAAGCACTTAATTACAATTCCTTTTTCTCATCATCAAAAAAACTTACAATGAAAAAATTCTTCTTCCTGCTGTTAGCTCTTCCGGTATTAGGAATGGGGCAGACCAAATCTTTGCTTTCCTCGAGTCGTGTATTTGCTAAAAACGACAAAGCCCCCGAATTTGAAAAAGTCCTTTCCAGACATGCTAAAAAATATCACAAAGGTGATGTTGCCTGGAGGGTCTGGAGTATTCAAT
>JBKJPO010000145.1:0-10687 GCA_046595095.1 Chitinophagaceae bacterium | reverse complement strand
CCATACTGGGAGGTATAAAACCTTCTATCAACAGGCCCCAGTATTTATCGTTTTCACCAAAGTTAACCGGGCCGTCCATTGCAACAGCTCCATTTGCTTTGAGCCATTCACGCGCAGTATCAAAAAGCGAGAAAGCGATTTTCTCATCATGAATTGATTCAAAGAAACCAACGCCACCTATAAACTGTTCCGGATCTTTATTCTTTTCATAATTTATGAATGCTGCAATGCGACCCACAACTTTACCGGATGCATCTCTAGCAATCCAACGGGTACAAATTCCATGGTTGTGAAAATTGTTAAGTTTTGGATTAAAAACTGCTTCAATATCAGGATCAAGTGGCGAGATGTAATTAGGGTCATTTTTATAAAGCTCGCGAGGCAGGTTCAGAAACTCTTTTTGGTCATGCCTTTTCTTTACTTCAATGACGATCATATTCAAATATACATTGGTTAATTGTTAATTGTAAAGGGTTAAGGCTTAAGGGGGGAGATCTCGAATTATATTTATCTATTTTCAATTAACCATTTTTCTTTTTGCTCTCAATTTTTGCTAGTTGACGTTCAATAATCAATTTTGATATGAGATTACCCGCGTCATTACCGGGATTATTTCTCAAGATGAGTTTTAGTTTTTCTTCACTGATATCAATTCTGTATAACAGGTGTATGAGTTTTGGAAAATCATTTGTGATAAGGTCGTTAATGTATTCAGAAAGTATTTTCAATAAATCATTACCAGGCATTAATGATAAGCCGGTAATAGCCGATAGCTCATTTGATAATTCATTATTTCGTTCATCCATAGCTGTAAACGATTTTAAAGTTCAAATTTTTCAACAACTCCCAGGCCAAACAAAGCAAAGTCATATTTCACCGGGTCATTTTCATCCAAATTTCTAAGATTGCGAGTTAGCTCCAATGCAGCTTGCCAGTCAACTTCTTTTCGCAGCAGCAATTTAAAATGTCTTGCCACCCTTGCAGCATGTATGTCGATTGGGCAGATCAAATGGCCCGGACGAATGCTTTTCCAAATCCCAAAATCGACGCCACGCTTATCTTTTCTAACCATCCACCTAAGAAACATATTTAGCCGTTTGCATGTGGAATTTTTTTGAGGTGCAGCAATGTGTTTAAGCGTTCTTAACGGGCAATCTTCCAGTGACCGGAAATAATTGTAAAATGAGTTTAACGAGGCTTCTACAAATTCATTGGAATCATGTAGGTCTACAAACTTCGTAAAAGCTGTCTCCAGTGAATTATGAGATTGATAATGATGTTTGAAAAAATGAATAAAATAGAGCAGGTCGGTCGTGTTGAAAGTTCGATGTTTGAATAGTAACATTTTTTTAAGATCGACCTCCTCGTGTTCTGTAATGAATTGATACGGTGCATTGTCCATTAGCTGCATCAATTCCTTCCCCTTGTTTATAATTGTAGTGCGATTACCCCATGAAAATATAGCGGCAAAAAATCCGGCGATTTCAATATCCTGTTTTTTTCTAAACATATGTGGGATAGATATTGGGTCGGATTTAATGAATGCCGGGCGGTTATATTGATTTACGCGTTCATTTAGCATTTTTCTCAATCCCTCATTAATAATATTCATATTATTTACGAAGGTCCAACATTGTTTCATATGCCGTAAATCTTTGTGGAGATTTTCGTAAAAAATTTAAACTCAAAAGAAGCATACTGTACTAATAATCCATCAATGCATCCATCAATAAAAAAGAGGAGCTTTTGGCTCCTCCTGTAATATGTTGATATTATTTATTAATATCCCAGGCCTCCCAGGTATGAATAACCCATTGCCTTGAAAATGATCGACCTTAATATCCAGCCAATTACCCATGATATTACGATCATTACCAAAAATGAAACAATCAGGTAGACTACTTTTTTATCTTCCGGCGTTTTCTTGATTGGTCCGAGACCGAGATACATGGTATAGATGGAATAAATTGCTCCAGCTATTGCAAGCAACCATCCGAGTACTGGAATGAAACTAAGCATGCTGCCAATCCAGGAAGCAGTCCATGAATAAGCTACCAGCTGTGCGGATCTATTAATATTTTTCTCACTACCAAAACTTGGGGCAAGCATATCAATTACGTACGAGGAAACAAAAAAACCGATCATCGCACTAATAAAAGTGACAACTGCCATGATCAGCCAAAATTGCATCCCAAAAGTTCCTGCCCAAAGTAGCCCCGTAAGAACACCACTTAACGATGCAAGTAATGCCAATGGTAAAACGTAGGAAGTTAGTAATGCGGCAGGTGTGGTTGTTTCACCTTCAATTACAAGCCATTCGGTTTTTGGCGTGGTTAAGATGTTTTTTACTCTTTCAATTAGATTCATATTTACTTGTTTTTTAGTAAAGTATATATTAGAATCCATTCAAACAAGAAGTAATTATTTTTTTTATTCCTGTTCTGCCTGAGAAAGATCTCTTTCTTTTAATTTATCCTGGAGCTCTTTAATCTTGAGCGCGAGCTTTTCATTTTCTGAGAAAATCTCTTCAACGCTTTCCCTTAATGCCATTTTTTCATCTTCTTTGTTATGTAATTCAATTTTTAATTGGGCAAGCTTATCAAGTTTTGATTCGATTTCAAATGACTTTCGCAATAAGCTGTCTGCATATTTGTGCATATCTTCCAATTCAGATTTCATAGCTGCATTTTCCAATCGAAGGGATTTAATGAGTTCAGAATGATCGGATTTTAATGACAATTCACGGAACAGTTCCTTTTCTGCTAGCGCGGCATCTAGCTTTTGTTCTAATTCTGCGATCTTCCTGAGCACTACATTATCTTCTTGTGATGAAGTCAAAGAGATTGCATCTCCAGGGAAAGTATTTTTCTCAGTCATTTCCGCAATTATCCTGTCCTTTTCCTGGAGAAGTGCAGCTGTTTTTTCAGCCGATTCTTCAAGTTGTTCGCGGGCTTCTCTTGCCTCGTAATACATTTCTTCCCATCCTTCCTCTTCTATTCCTGTTGCTGAATTTAATTGTGGTGGATACCGCAGCCCTTCGAGTTTTGCTAGTTTCACCATTAAATCCTGCTGCCCATTAGTATATTGGTTAACTTTACTTTCTATCGATTGGAGCCGGGATTCAAGGTTACTGTTCATTTTCCAGGATAAGGTACGCGGGGATTTCATGGAGAAAAGTTGTAAAGATTCGGAAGTCTTTTCTTCATGTGAAATTTCGGGATTGGGGATTCGGTTGTTTACAAAATACCAGGTGGCAAAATAGCCCAGTGCGGCAGCAAACAGCAGAAAGATCAGCCACCAAGCCCACATAAGCAAGTATTTTTAAGATTAGTTATTGGTAAACGACAGTGAATTTACTCAAATTATTCGCTTTTGCAAGCATCCTGACCGTAAAAACCACATAAATCTATTTTCATCAAACAATAAAGTTTGCCAGGCAGCGTATAATAATTATAAAGTATCTATTTAAATAACCGGTCTAAATTTACCAGTTTTTGACAGATGAAGAATTAATAAAAGGCAGCATAAAGGAGAATGAGTTATGCCAGAAGGAAATTTTCCATCGTTATGCCGGCCGTATGCTAGGTGTAAGTTACAGATATGCCAGAAATACCATGGATGCTGAGGATATAGTGCAGGAAGCGTTTATAAAAGTCTTTAAAAAGCTGGGACAATATAAATTCCAGGGTTCTTTTGAAGGATGGATCCGCAAGATCGTAGTTAACACAGCATTGAAGAAATATACGCTGATCCGGTATGATAAAGAAGTAAGTGGGTACGAGATAAAAGAACAAGATGAGAGTGTACTGGAACCTTCGGCGTATTCTCACCTTTCGGAAAAAGAGTTATTGGGCCTGATAAATAATCTGCCTGATGGCTATAAACTGGTGTTTAATCTTTATGTTATAGAAGGTTACCAGCATGAAGAAATTGCCGAAATGCTGGGGATTCAAGCCGGAACATCCAGGAGCCAGTTGGTAAAAGCGAGAAATATGTTGAAAAACCAATTATTGAAAATGCAAAAAGTGGCTGTATAATGATACGCGAAATGAGTTTAAAAAGGATTTATTGATGAAGCAGGAATTACCTTTTGATGAATTTGCAAAGAAGCAATTCAGCAATTTTGAACCCGAAGTTCCAACGCGGATCTGGGAAAATATTGTTGCTGAAAGGAGCAATCGCAAGCCTAAAGGCTTCTGGGCCAGCTGGCTTACTGGGAAAACTCTCCTGATAACAGGTGGAGTATTGATTTTAGCATCTTTTGGTATTTACAAAATTATGGATCAGGGTAAGCAAGATCAAACTGAGTTTATTGGAAAGAATGACAGGGATGAACAAGTTGCCGGGGAAAGTCAGACTGCTAACGTTACTATTAATCAGAAATCTACGCAAGTAAGTACAGATAAAGGAAATACAGATACTATCAATGCAGATCTGGGACCTGGAGCTGGAGTTAAATCGGTGAATCAACAGAATCCATCTAAGGAGGCAGGTTCAATTCTTATCCCGGGTGACCCAGGAGCGGACAAGGCTGAGTCTATTTCTCAACAAGGGAATGATCCTTTGTTTAAAATGAAATCAAAAGTTTCTCCTGCTGGCAGATTGGCTAATACAAACGTGGCTAAGGGGAATAACGGGAGTATAGTGATAGAAGGAGAGGATCCCGGCCTTTTGGAAAATAATAAGCGTTTACTTCAGCGCGAGGATTTCCAGTCATCCATGAGAAAACTCCGTGGGATCAACATTAGTAATGAGCTGTCAAAAAAACCGATGTTAAAACTTCCTGATTGCCCGGCGATTGAAAAGGATGCAGCTGCAAATAAAAAATATTTTGAACTATATGCAGGTCCGGATTATGCATTTAGCAATTATAAAACTTTTGGAGATACCAGTAGTTCTAATTATGCAAAGAAGCGTAAGGAATCTACAGGGTTCTCATCTGCTTATAGCGCAGGAGCCCGGTTTACAAAGGTCTTCAATAATGCAATGAGTTTAAGGACCGGAGTTAATTATAGTCAGATCAATGAGAAATTCAAGTATATAAACCTGGCTGAAATAAGGTTTATTACGGTGATCACTACACGCGTTATTATCCGTGCACCAGGTGATACCATTTATATTAATGATACCCTTCGCTATCAACAATCAGGATCGCGCGTAAAAACTACTTACAATAAGTATCGGAGCATTGATATACCGCTAATGTTTGGATATGAAATGGGCAATGGTAAACTACATGCAAATTTGAGTGCTGGTGCGATCATAAATATATACTCATGGTACAAGGGAGATGTATTGGATAGTTTATACCAGCCGGTTTCAATAACTACAGGAAAGAATTCTTCTCAATACCAATATAAAACTAATATCGGGGTAGGATTTATAACAAGCGTTTCCGTTTATTATAAACTTAATGATAAATGGCACTTATTACTGGAACCTTATTTCAGGTATAACCTATCTCCAATGAGCAAGGAAAATTTAAATCTTCAACAAAGATATCATGTTGCCGGGCTGAGAGCCGGTATAAGATTAGATCTCGGGCAACGAAAATAACAAAACAGGTATCTGGAAATAATATAGCTAATGTACATGAAATCAAAAATATTTTTATACCTCATCCTCCCACTCATAATTGCTATAAGCTCTTGTGGGAAAGAAGATAGCGATGTATTCACGCCCTCTGGTACTATTTCCGGCGCCGACACCAATTGGCTGGTAAGTGTTACTGCTTCAGCGCCGATAGAAGAGTTGCAGCGTGAGCTTTTATATGTACCTAAGCTGGATAGTTTTGAGTCTTCAACAGGTGCAACAATTTTGTTTCCTGAAGGATTGCAGGTTACAATTCCAGCTAATGCTGCTATAGCTTCAGGAAGCGGGACAATTGCAGGCAAGATAAAAATTGAGGCGATGTTGATTAAAAAGAAAGGTGATATGATAAGGGTTGACAAGCCCACAACATCCTTTGGCAAACAACTGATTTCCGGGGGTGAAATATTTGTGCGGATGACAAACAATGGAAATGAACTTTCACTTTTACCTGGAAAGAAAATCTCTATCCGCTATAATGATGTAAATGTTTCACCATTGATGAGGGTATTTTATGGAGACGAAAGTAATCCTGAGAGATTCAACTGGGTACAGGGCCAGGATTCTATTGTTGCTCTCACTCAGCCGAATTCGATCTATGAATTACAGTCATCAAAATTGCGCTGGATAAACTGCGATTACTTCGCTGATACGATAGGCCAACGTACAAGTATACATGCAAGTTTGCCTATAAATTTTACTAATGCAAATACTGCGGTTTACCTCGTTTATAAAGATTTGCGGAGTGTAATAGGAATTTATGGAAATGCAACGACAAGGAAATTCATGAGTGGAAATTTGGCTGGCGGGAAACAGGTAACTTTAGTGGCTATTTCAAAACAAGGGCCCAATGGTTATTTCCTCTCACATCAGAGTTTTGTAACGGGTTTCAATGTTCCCTCAACGCTTGTACAAACCATCCTGCTGCACCCGGTGCCTACGTCGCTTACAGATATCAAGAGCTATTTAGATACGCTATAAGTACTTTCCTGTGGATAATTCACACCCGCAGCATGAACAAGTGTCCCCACTTTTTCACCAGTAACTACTTTCAACAGGTTATCCGGAGTATTCATATTGAAAACGATGATTGGGAGTTCATTTTCCATACAAAGCGTGAAAGCAGTCATATCCATTACCTTCAGATTTTTGGTAATGCATTCCTGGAAAGTGACATGTCCATATTTTTTTGCTGAAGGATCTTTCTCGGGATCTGCTGTATAGATACCATCAACGCGTGTACCCTTCAGGATCACATCTGCTTTGATCTCTATCGCTCGTAATGAACCTGCAGTATCTGTAGTAAAATAAGGATTGCCAGTACCCGCGCCAAATATCACCACCCTTCCCTTTTCAAGATGCCTGATAGCCCTTCTGCGAATGTAAGGCTCAGCGATCTGTTCCATTTTTATCGCACTTTGCAGCCTTGTGTACACACCTGCTCTTTCGAGCCCGCTTTGCATGGCCATACCATTAATTACTGTTGCAAGCATTCCCATATAATCGCCCTGGGCACGCTCAATACCGGTTTCTGCTTCATTCATGCCCCTGTAAATATTTCCACCACCAATTACAATTGCAACCTGCACACCAAGTTCAGTAATACTTTTAATATCTATTGCATATTGTGATATTACATCGGAATCCAGGCCGAAACTCTTATCACCCATTAACGATTCACCGGAAATTTTTAGCAGAATTCTTTTGTATTTGGGAATCATAAATAATGAAGTATTGAATTTTTTTAAAAAAATCGACTGCAAGATAGTGGATAATTTTTTTATTGAAACCGCATAATACTTCGGCTCAATTCAAACACTGACCAGCACAACTAGTAAAATTACCTGCGGCTAATATTTTATCTTTATAATATGTCAGCATCATTCAACAACAGGGTAAGACAAGTTATAATACTTGCAGTTATCATTTTATTGGCTTTCCTGCTTTTAAAACATTTATTTGTTTTTATACCTGGGATATTAGGGGCTATCACCTTGTATATTCTCAGCCGGGATTCTTACTACCGCTTAACAATAGTGCGAAAATGGAGCAAAGGCTGGACAGCGATACTTTATATTATCGGGTATGCTGTTATAATCGCTCTGCCTATTTACCTCGCTATCAAAATGGTAAGCCCAAAACTCGCGACGTTATTTGGCAACCCGGTGGAGTTGATTATTGCCATCAAATCGTTTTCCGAAAAGATATTTAATTATACAGGCATCCAACTTATCAGTGACGATACTCTGCGTGGGTTAAAAAACAGTCTTGCGTCAATCTTACCAAAATTCCTTACAGGTACAGCAAACCTTATCAGTAACCTGGTCATGATGTTCTTCCTTTTGTATTATTTATTGGTAAATGGTAAGTCGTTCGAAAAATTCCTGAATCATTTTATTCCCCTTAAGCATGAAAATGTGGAGATCCTGGCCACAGAGACAAAATTATTGATAAGGGCTAATGCTATTGGAATTCCTTTATTGGCGATAATCCAGGGGATGGTGGCAGCCCTTGGGTATTGGATCTTTGATGTAAGGGAATGGGGAATGTGGGGTTTCGTTACTGGTGTTTGTTCGATGATACCCATAGTAGGCACAGGGTTGGTTTGGCTACCACTAACGGTATACTTATTCGCTGTAGGCAATAGCTGGCAGGGATTTGGGTTAATGATCTATTCACTGGTTATCCTTACAAATATTGATTATGTGGCCAGGCTCACACTCCTTCGTAAGCTTGGTGATGTGCATCCTTTAATTACGATTTTTGGCGTGATAGTCGGTCTAAGTATGTTTGGATTTCTTGGACTTATTTTTGGGCCGCTGCTGATCAGTTACTTTATTGTATTGGTGAAAATATATATGAATGAATTTAAATCTGTGCCAATATCTCCCATGCATAATGTTCACCCTCCTGAAGAATAATTCCATCATGAGTACGTTATATCTCAGCACGTTAACGAACAAACGAATAACAAATAAAAATAAATTATAAAATATCTTAATAATTATCACATTCTCAATCAGTAATAAATTACATTGCATGAGAACCTCAAATCAACGCTGATGATACCACAGCTGAATGGCACCACAATAAAAAAGAAGAATGAGTACCTGCAGGTAGCTAATAATATTGTACTAACCACCGCCTGGATAAATAACCAGGAAAAAAAGGTCCTCGAAAATTCAGGGTTAACACTTCAACAAAAAAATATTCTTCATATCCTCGAAGCGCATGGTGGGCCCCTTTCTACATTGCAGATACGGGAACGGATGCCTGATAATATGAGTGATACGAGTCGTATAGTGGACAGATTGATTCTAAAAGGATTGGTAAAAAAGGTAGTGAATTCCTCAGATAAGCGCCTGGTGGATGTAAGTATAACTAACAAAGGCCAGAAGTTGTTGTCAAAGGTCGGCAAGAACGGCAATCAAATTGAAGGATTGTTAAAGATACTATCACAGGCAGAAGCAAAAGCCCTGAATAAGTATCTTGCGAAGATAAGAGAGTCAAATGAGTAAGATTTTTCCTGCCATCACAATTTATTTCTCCCTATTTTTTTCTTGTTATAACGGCAATGCACAGCCTAAATATGAATTCCGTGCTGCATGGGTAGCTACGGTAGATAATATTGACTGGCCTTCCAGGGGAAATTTTAATACCGATAGCCAGAAGGCGGAATTTATATCCCTACTCGACATGCATAAGGGTCATGGCATGAATGCCATCATTGCACAAATTCGTCCTGCTACCGATGCACTGTATCCTTCTCAGTACGAACCATGGAGCGAATGGCTTACAGGCAGGCAGGGACGTGCTCCTTCCCCTTATTACGATCCACTCGAATTCATGATATCCGAAACACATAAACGTGGTATGGAGTTTCATGCATGGATGAATCCATATCGCGCTGAATTCAGTGTTGGAAAATCCAGTATTGCTCCAGCCCACATCACAAAACTACGCCCCGACTGGTTTCTAACGTATGGGGACAAACGATATTTTGATCCCGGAAACAAGGAAGTGCAGGCATTTGCTACAAATGTAGTTCGTGATGTTGTAAAGCGATACGATATAGACGCGATACACTTCGACGATTATTTTTATCCATACCGTATAGCTAACCAGGAATTTCCCGATAACTCTAGTTACTCCAGGTATGGCAACAGCTTGTCTAAAGATGACTGGAGGAGGAGCAATGTTGATTCCATCATTGTTTCTCTTGCAAAAGTGATTAAGCAGGAGAACCCGCGTTGTAAATTTGGGATCAGCCCATTTGGCGTTTGGAGAAACAATGACAAAGATCCGGAGGGCAGTATAACAAAAGCCGGGCAAACGAATTATGATGATCTCTATGCCGATATCCTGCTCTGGTTAAAAAAGGGTTGGATCGATTATGTAGCCCCACAGCTTTACTGGGAATTTGGTCATAAACTCGTGGGATATGAGGTGTTGATAGACTGGTGGGCAAAGCATGGATACGGAAAGCATATTTATATCGGCCATGGAATTTATCGTGGCCTGGCAAATAAAGTTCCGGCGTGGAATAACCCTAATGAACTGCCTCGCCAGATCATGAGTTTACGTACATACCCGGAAGTACAGGGAAGTATTTATTTCAGCAGCAAAACTTTTAGAAAAAATCCAAACGGCTGGAATGATAGTCTGCAAAATAATTATTACCGGTATCCTGCATTAGTGCCGCCGATGCCATGGATCGATAATATAAAACCTGCCAAACCAGGAGTAGAAAAACTCGCAGATGGATCACTAAAAATTAGTATTGCTTCAAATAGCGATGCGAGATTTGTAATTGTGTATTGTAGTAAAGATGGCAAAATTGATACCAATGACCCGTCTACAATTGCCAGGATGTTTATCCAGCCAGGACTTGATACCCGGTTCAACCTGAATTCCACAAGTATACCCTGCGGTAAGGCTGTAGGTATAACAGTTGTAGATAAAAATAACAACGAAAGCGAAGTTTCCCTGATCAATTTTTGATCATCAATGCAACCCCTGTACACCGGAAGCCTACTTAAAATAACTGGAGGAATGGAAATTCGGGGATCCCTAAATTATGGTGGTAGTT
This sequence comes from Chitinophagaceae bacterium, assembly GCA_046595095.1. Classification (GTDB taxonomy): domain Bacteria; phylum Bacteroidota; class Bacteroidia; order Chitinophagales; family Chitinophagaceae; genus Ginsengibacter. The sequence goes on along the minus strand of JBKJPO010000145.1, from coordinate 9 downwards.
ATTTCTTGC
>JBKJPO010000567.1:0-6026 GCA_046595095.1 Chitinophagaceae bacterium | reverse complement strand
CCGGCACATTATCCCGCGATATAGAGCGCTGGGTAGCCAGGATGCGGGGTAAAGAAGATCCATTTATGTTTATTGGTGAAACGAATGACCGTAGCACACCAGGCGTTAGCAATGTGGTATGGAGTTTAAAGGATATCAATTTTGAAATTAATCAAGGTGATGCCATTGGAATAATTGGACGGAATGGTGCGGGGAAAAGCACTTTACTAAAAGTACTTAGCCGCATTACATCACCCACCACCGGAACCATAAAGTTAAAAGGAAGAATAGCGAGTTTGCTCGAAGTGGGTACAGGCTTCCATCCTGAACTATCCGGTCGCGAGAATATTTATCTCAATGGTGCAATCCTGGGGATGAGGAAGCGGGAAATTGATCGCAAGTTCGACGAGATACTTGCATTTTCCGGTGTGGAACGCTATGTAGATACAGCGGTTAAGCGATATTCTTCCGGGATGTATGTGCGCCTGGCTTTTGCTGTAGCTGCACACCTTGAATCAGAGATCCTGATTGTGGATGAAGTACTTGCCGTAGGTGATCTTGAATTTCAAAAAAAATGTTTAGGTAAAATGGGAGAGGTGAGCAAGGGTGAGGGAAGAACCGTTTTATTCGTAAGCCATAACCTGGGATCGATTGCTCAACTATGCAACAAATCCATGGTATTGAAATATGGGCATCTGTTGGAGTTCGGGAAAACGCATTCTATAATTAAAAGGTATCTTGATGAGGCAACATCCACCGCTGTTTTGTATGAAGGTCCTCAGTCGAGTGATAAAAAAGTCTGGTTCAAAAAAATATGCCCCGTGGATAAGCATGGCCAGGTAAAAGATCAGTTTCTCCATGATGATGCTATTCATTTCAATTTTGATCTTGGTTACAATATTTTGCAGGATGAGCATGATTATTCTATTTTCTTTACTGTTATCGATACAGCAAAATCAAAAATATTCTCAACAGAATCTCAAGTGGTAACTTCAGAAAGTATTCAACTAACTATTGAGCCTAATTTCCTGGTTAGGGGAAATTATTCGATTCATGCATTTATTCACAAACCAAATACTGAAGAAATTGATGTAGTGGATGATGTTTGCAATTTTTCAGTAATAGATAATGGCTCTGAATTCCTGATTCATGGTGATTATGATTACGGTAAAGTTTTTGGAAGATGTAGCTGGAAGCAGGTCAACACTCTCCAGGCAAGTATAAGTCAAAGATAATTTTAGCCCTTTGCTGACATACATAAATAAAAAAATCTCACAGCTATTTAAGAGCTATAAATCACTTACATTTTATTGGAGAAACAGGAAAACGATCGGTATCTCAGGTGCTGATTATCTCAAGCTGATCAAACATGGTGATGATAAAGAAAACCTGGATATTAAATTCCTCAATAAAACTATAAGCATAAGTTCTTCATTTTGGTTCTTGCATAGCGTACACGAATTATTTATTGATGAGGTGTATAAATTCGAAACCGGGAATTCCAAACCTATAATAATCGACTGCGGAGCCAATTGGGGATTGAGTATTATCTATCTTAAAAAACAACATCCGGGAGCTATCATCACTGCTTTTGAACCCGATAAGAAAATCTTTACATTGCTCCGTAAAAATATTGAAAGCTTCGGGTTTGAAGATGTAACATTGATTAATAAAGCCGTCTGGAAAAATAATAATAACCTGAAGTTCTCCAGTGAAGGCACCCTGGGCGGCACCATTACCGGCCTCGGTATTCCCGAGTACAACGTGATTGAAGTTGAAACTTCAAGACTTAGAGATGTTTTAATGGAGTACGAAAAAATCGATTTCCTGAAAATAGATATTGAAGCCGCAGAATATGATGTTGTTAAAGACTGTGCAGATGAATTGCACCGGGCTGATCGGTTATTTATTGAATACCACAGTATCCCGGGCAATCCGCAGCAACTGGATGAAATCCTTATGTTTGTAAAAAATGCAGGATTTCGGTATTACATTAAAGAAGCCTGGAACAATATGCAGTATCCATTTAGCCAGGATAAAAATCTTTACTATGACCTCCAGTTAAACATTTTCTGTTTCCGGCAATGAGCATATTCTTTCCCTTATGGAACTGGATTCTGAAGTAATCATTCAGACATACAGGTGATAAATTTATGCGAAATAAAAATTATTTATAGTTAATGAATTCACCGTTGGTTTCATTTTGTGTACCTGTTTATAACACTGCCAAATATGTAATTGAAACATTAGATTCGATCAATAACCAGACTTATTCAAACATAGAACTTATTTTAAGTGATGATGGCTCAACAGATAATTCAATTGAGGTTATTGAAGCATGGCTAAAAAATCATTCTTCCCGGTTTGCCAATGTTGTCTTTGTTAAAAACCCAAAAAACAATGGTGTTTGCAAAGTAATGAACCAACTGTTGGAGAATGCATCAGGAGAGTACATATCCATTACGGCATCAGATGATATAATAATGCCGGATAAGCTACGCATACAGGTAAACCTGCTGCAGCAAACAAGTGATGATGTATGTGCAGTTTACTCCGATTCGTATATGATAAAGGAAGACAGTAGCCCAAGGTATGGTTGGTTTATTCAGAAGTTCAAAGACTTTGAAGATCTTCCCAGTGGAGATATTTTTGATGAGTTATTAAAATCAAATTTTATCCCTGCTATGGCTATGCTGGTTAAAAGGAAATGCTACCAGGCTGTTGGACCTTTCGATGAAGAGCTAAGCTATGAAGACTATGACATGTGGCTAAGGCTGAGTAGTAAGTACAAGATTATTTATTCTGATTATGTCTCTGCAAAATATAGGATCAGGAACAGCAGTTTATCCTTTAATATTAATTGGAATCCTTCCAAGATTAAGATATTTACAAAGCTTATCGATAATTATCCCCAGGTGATAAGACACCTGGAACTTATAGCATGGGAAGCATTCTATGGAAATGATCTTGAGGTTATAGAGAAATTAAAACCTTTTAGAACTAAAAGCAAGCTCATTGATAAAGTGGTGTTTTTATCAAAGTTTAAAAATCCTAAACCCATTGGTTTTATTTTTAAGCTTCACCGTTTTTACCCGGTAGCTCCCATGCATAATTAATCTGCAGAAATGATTAAAGCGTAGAATGAACAAGCAAGTTAGATCAATAGCTTTATACCTCCCGCAATATCATCCCATTCCGGAAAATGATAGATGGTGGGGTAAGGGTTTTACGGAGTGGGCGAATGTGGCAAAAGCAAATCCACTTTTCAAGGGGCATCATCAGCCACATCTACCAGCTGATCTTGGATATTATGATCTGAGACTTGATGAAGTACGGGTGCAGCAGGCTGAGATGGCTAAGGCATATGGAATTTATGGTTTTTGTTATTATCATTATTGGTTCAATGGTCGCCGGATATTGGAACGGCCTTTCCAGGAAGTTTATGAAAGTGGAAAGCCTGATTTTCCATTTATGCTTTGTTGGGCAAATGAAAACTGGACACGCAGGTGGGATGGCGATGAAGATGATGTACTTCTCGAGCAGAAATATAGTGATGAAGATGATGAAAAACACCTGGAGTATCTCATTAAATATTTCAGAGACCCGCGTTACATAAGGGTTGAAAACAAACCTGTGATTTGTATTTATAAAAGCCATTTACTGCCTGATCCACAAAAAACAGCGCAGACATGGAGAAGGATTGGAGCTAAGCACAATATGGAATTGTATATCTGCCATATGGTTTTTTCCTACGTTAATCAAAAAACAAAACACGAAGGGTTCGACGCTGTTATCGATTTTGAACCTTTTGGTATCAGGAGGGAAGATGTATTCCGCAAGATTGAAAGCAATCATAGTGGAAAACAAATGAATGCCAATCTGCTTAAAAAAATAATCAGGAAGATTAAACCTTCATGGTTGTTTAAGAATCCATATCTATCTTATAATATGATGGATTATGATTATTATATTAACAACCTGGCATCCTTACGCTCATTTGATTATAAAATATTTCCAACCGTAGTACCTGGATGGGATAACACAGCGCGCAAAAATACCAATCCATCATTGATACTTAATAACAGCACCCCGGAAAAATTCAGGGAATGGTTAAGCCTGGTGAAAGCAGATTTTGTACCATACAGTGATGAGGAGAATTTTATATTTATTAATGCCTGGAATGAATGGGCTGAAGGCAATCACCTGGAGCCTTGCAAAAAATGGGGATCACAATATTTACAAACAATAAAAGATTTGCTCAATTCGCAATAAGCCAACTTTAACGGAGTATGGATAACAATAAGATTCATGCAATAGCATTTTACTTACCCCAATACCATCCAATTCCTGAGAATGATGAATGGTGGGGAAAGGGTTTTACTGAATGGACAAATGTCACCAAAGCAAAGCCATTATTTCCGGGGCATTACCAACCCCGGCTTCCTGCTGATCTTGGATATTATGACCTTCGCGTTGCAGAAGTGAGAGAGCAACAGGCCGAAATGGCGAGAAGCCATGGTGTGGAGGGATTCTGTTATTGGCATTATTGGTTTGGAAATGGTAAGCAAATCCTGGAGCGACCATTTAACGAGGTGCTCGGGAGTGGCAAGCCTGATTTCCCTTTTTGTCTTGCATGGGCAAATGAAAGCTGGACGGGTATCTGGCATGGACTGGGAAACAAAGTATTACTCGAACAGACATATCCTGGCCGTGAGGATCACCTGGCTCATTTTGAGGTTCTGGTGGAAGCATTTAAAGATAAGCGATACATCCTCGTGGACGGCAAACCGTTATTCGTAGTGTATAGGCCCGATTCGATCCCCAACCTAAAAGGATTTGCGGATCTTTTCCAGGAACAGGCGATCAAACACGGGTTAAAAGGCCTCTATCTTGTAGCCACAAATGTGCCTCCTGATTGGAATGCAAAAGAAAAAGGTTTCGATGCCATCTCATTATCCAACCAGGCAAAACTAGCACATTCAAGGTCGGACAATTCATTCAAGAGATTTATACGTACACAAATTAACAGGAGAAGCTTCACTGCTATTTATAAGAAGGTGCTCAAGAGGCCAATTCATATTTATGAATACAAGGAAGCAATGAAATTATTCTTTGCGGATGAAATCCAGAATAGTTTCTCTTTCCCCATGGTGATTCCAAACTGGGATAATACGCCCAGGAGTGGTGTGAATGGATTTGTACTGCGCAATTCCACTCCACAGCTTTTTAGAGAAGTGATGCAGGAAGCGATTAAAAAAGTGGAGCACCACAGTGATGACAAGAAGATCATTTTCATAAAATCCTGGAATGAATGGGCTGAGGGCAATTACCTTGAGCCAGATAAAAAATACGGCAAGCAATATCTTGAGGTAATCAAAGAACTGTTGGTATGTAATAACAATGGTTTTGAATAATAATTTTTATCCTGATTTTTTTCTGCCAGAATACTAAGCGCTTCTTTAATGAAAATAAATATTCTAAGTAATAAAATCCCATGGTTTGGAAGATTCTCAGGCTATGAATGTTTGCCGGATTATTTGCCGAAAAAGCTCGAATTAAAAGTATACACATCCAAGTTTAACCTGGTGAATAAGATACTGGGAAAAATATATAAGATGAAGAATGGTTGGAATTTTCTCAGATCAGAAGATGTATTGGCAGAAGTTCAATTCATGCACGGCATAAGAAATAGTTCCATATCACATATACTTTATCTCGAGACTCATATTCATATTCTTGAAAAAATAAATGATAAAGATCCCAGGGTGATCGGTACAATACATTTACCTATTTCACAATGGAAAGAAAAGCAGTTGCATCTTTTATCAAAGATGAATAATGTGATCATTCTCTATAAAGAAGAAATGGAAGAGTTTGCAAAATTTATACCGCTTCATAAGATCAATTATATTAAACATGGAGTTGACATTGATTTTTTCAAGCCAGGGACTGCTGATGGAATACAGAAAAATAAAGTTTTATTTGTAGGGCATTATTTGCGCAATTTTGCAATGTTCCTGCACGTATACGAAGAGATAAAAAAGCAG
>JBKJPO010000529.1:0-5848 GCA_046595095.1 Chitinophagaceae bacterium | reverse complement strand
ATTTTTTATTGCGTGATGCCATGAAAGTATCGGGCAGGATGAAGAGTCTGAAACAGGGAAATTATGTATTAGAGAAATCGCGAAGCGCCATTTTTCTACCCGCCACTAAAAACTTTCCTTCAAACAGTGAATTTGAAGCAACAATAACGCTGGTCAATAATGATGGAGAAACAGGAGGGTTTGTTGGATCTGTTGCTCCTTCAACAGAGGCGATCAGTTTGCGTATGCATCATTCTTTTGTACGATTGCCCGATAATAATTATACTCCGAGAATCTTTGACCCGCGTTCGGGGTTTAATGCTGAATCTTACTTTGATTTTAGCACGCCTATTAGTGAACCCATTGAAAAATTCTTCATCACCCGGCATCGCTTAGAAAAAAAAGATCCGGCCAGTCCATTTAGTGAAGCAGTAAAACCTATAGTTTACTATTTGGATAATGGAACACCTGAACCAATCAGGACTGCGTTATTGGAAGGAGCAGAATGGTGGAACCAGGCTTTTGAGTCGGCGGGATATAAAAATGCATTCCAGGTTAAACTATTACCTGATGGTGCTGATCCGATGGATGTGCGTTACAATGTAATAAACTGGGTGCATCGTTCTACACGGGGATGGTCGTATGGAGAATCCGTTATTGATCCACGAACGGGTGAAATCATAAAAGGTCATGTAACCTTAGGCTCACTCCGTGTACGCCAGGATTATTTAATTGCCCAGGGATTATTAGCGCCTTTCGATGGGAATGATTCTGTTAGTCAAAATAATAATCCTGCCAAAAATATGATGATCAAGATGGCATTGGATCGATTAAAACAATTGGCAGCTCACGAAGTAGGCCATACATTAGGCCTGATGCATAATTATGCAGCAAGTATATCCGGCCGGGCCAGCGTAATGGATTACCCGCACCCCATCATCCGTTTGAATTCAAGGGATGAAATTGATTTAGATAACGCATATGATTCTAAGATTGGAGATTGGGATAAGCTTGCCATTGAATGGGGCTACCAGGATTTTCCACCCGGCATAAATGAAAAAGCAGCATTAAATGAAATAATTTCCAGGCGTCTAAAAAATGGTCTTCAATTTATTAGTGACCGGGATGCAAGATCAGCAGGTGGCCTGCATCCTTATGCACATTTATGGGACAATGGTAATGACATAGTTAAAGAGTTGAAACATATTATTAAAGTAAGGGAAAAAGCACTTGCGCGGTTCGGTGAAAAAAATATTCTGCCTGGCACTCCGCTAGCTAAGCTGGAGGATGTGCTGGTGCCTGTTTATTTTCTTCATCGATACCAGGTGGAGGCTGTTTCTAAATTAGTTGGAGGTATGAATTACACCTATGCCCTGAGGAATGACGGTCAACTAATAACCCAACATTTATCGAGACAGGAACAGCAAAATGCATTGGATGCATTAATTGAAACCCTGGACCCAAAGCTTCTTGCTATACCGCCTGCAATTGCGAAACTCATCCCACCCCGCCCTGCAGGGTACAATTATTCTGTTGAATTGTTTAATAAGAGAACAGGTCTTGCATTTGATTTGTTGTCGCCTGCCGAATCGGCTGTTGATTTTACACTTTCATTTTTATTTAATACAGAAAGAATAAATCGTTTAATGCCAAATAAGATGCAAAATAATGGTTTAGGACTTGATGATTTACTAGAATCGCTTATTGAAAAAACGTGGAAAGCAGGGCGGCGAAAAGGAATAGAGGCATTGATACAAATGCAAACAGAACAGATTCTCCTGAACTATCTTTTAGCCTCTGGTTTAGATGATAATATTTCTTACTCCGCAAGGGCGGTACTACATAAAAAACTCCAGGAGTTAAAAATATTTATTGAGCACAAAAATAAATCCGGTGTGGATGATCTCTATGCAGGCCATTTACTACTGGCATTGAACCGGATGAAGGAGCCGGAAAAAGCAAAGTTATCGGTTCAAAAAACAATACCACCAGGTGCTCCAATTGGCTGCGACTGGGATTAGGCTTGTCAATTTTTTTTAACCCACAAAGGCAACAGGACAAAAAAAAGTCCACTGTAGAAACAGCGGACGTAACGATTGATTGCTATATGAAAGAAAAAATTAATTAAATTTTGTTTGAACAGGTTGATATTATACTTTTAACAACGATTGCTCAACATTGTATTGCTAAATGATCAACGTATCTTACTATAAAAGTAAGGTACGTTTTAGTTTTACAGAATCAAGTTTTCACATTTTTGCTCATGGCAAACAGGGAGTGATATCCTTCAAACCTTTATCCCTATTGCTTTTTATATCCAATATTTCATTATCCCCAAACAGGAATTAAATAACTCCCTCAAACTAATAAGCCCATAATACCGCACTGGAATGAATTAATTTAGCTGATCATTTAACCATTATTACAAACAATTTTAAATCCCGATGCCCACCCGATCAACAGATATTTTATTGCAGTTGATCCATTCGCTGGAGAAGTCTGAAAAGAGACATTTCAAATTGTATATAAAACGAAGCAGCTCCAACGAGAACCTCAAAATCGTGCAGTTATTCGATGCCCTTGACAAACTGCAGGAATATGATGAAAAATTGCTTTTAAAGAAATTGAATGGAATTGAAAAAGGTCAACTGTCAAACTTAAAAGCTCATTTGTACAAGCAGGTTCTATCCAGCCTTCGTTTATTGAAAAGTACCGACAGTATCGATCTCCAGCTCAATGAACAATTTGATTACGCACATATACTTTATAAGAAAGGTCTTTTTATACAAAGCCTTAGAATAATTGAGCGGGCAAAAGATTTAGCCAGGGCTAATCAAAAATTCAATTTCCTTTTGCAGGCTATCGGGTTGGAAAAAAGAATTGAATCACTTCATATTACCCGAAGCATGCAGGATAAGGCAGACCTGCTCTCCGCCGAATCAATTGCCGTTAGTGAGAGGATTGATATGGTGTCGAGGTTATCAAACCTCGCTTTGCAACTTTATAGCTGGTATATTAAAAATGGCCATGCACGCAATGAAGAAGATGAAACAGGAGTAAAGCAATTCATGAAAGATAACCTGCCGGCGAATGCTTTTGAACAGACTGAATTTTATGAGCGTTTATATCTTTACCAGTGCTTTACCTGGTACGCATTTATCCGGCAGGATTTTATCCAGTATTATCGCTATACGCAAAAATGGGTTGACCTGTTCAATGATCAACCCTTAATGAAGCGGGTTGAGACCGGCTTATACATAAAAGGTTTGCATAATTTATTGAACGCTCATTTCGATCTTCGGAACTACCAGAGATTTGACCTCGACCTGGCCGCTTTCGAAATTTTTGCAGCGAGTGATCGCGTGCAGGATCATGTAAACTTTCGTATCCAGGCTTTCCTGTATATCACGCAGGCAAAGATCAACAGGCACTTCCTGCTGGGTACATTTAAAGAAGGCCTGGCTTCGGTTCCTAAAATCGTGGAGAAACTGGAGGAATATGGCCCATTTGTAGACAGGCACCGGATCCTGGTGCTCAATTATAAAATTGCCATGCTTTACTTTGGCAGCGGTGATTACATGACATGTATTGATTACCTGCGAAACATAATCAATGACAGCATCGACCTCAGGTATGACCTGCAATGTTATGCGCGGCTTTTACATCTCATGGCGCATTATGAATTGCGTAATTATGAGCTCATGGAACACCTTACAAAATCGGTGTACAGATTTATGTCCAAGATGCAGAACCTTACTGTTGTTGAAGAAGAGATGTTTAAATTTTTGAGAAGATCATTCCAGATGTCGAGACATCAATTACGCCCGGAGTTTGAAAAATTTTTACAAACAATAAAAGGCCTGGAGAAAAATCGATTTGAGACCCGTGCATTTGCATACCTCGACATTATTTCCTGGGTAGAATCTAAAGTACATGATAAAACAATGAGCGAGATTATTGCTGCGAAATTTGGGGAAATCAGGAAGCGGAAGTATGTGGCTTAAATGGAATGCCCTTGAAAACTAATTTATAAGAAATACCATTATAGAGTAAGGAGTAAAAAACAGGCTCAATCAGTGGTTTTCACCATCCCCCGCTTGGGAAGGACGGGTAAATTTGTACATGGAGATAATTTACTTCAGGCCATTTATCTATAATAGTTCAGAGAATTTTGGAATATACTTTTCCGGCAGTGCCGCAATTGAAATTGTGGTCCGCAAACTCAAAGCGATTAAATGGTGTACCCAGAGACGTTGTTGGTATTTGTTACTTACTAAAGAAAACTATGTTTGCGCGAAAAATGCGCTAAATGCATTTGGTTCCATAGATAACCATGCATTAAAGGAGTATCTCGAAAAAAGAAATGCTATTAACCGGATAAAGGAGCATGGCCAGGGTGAACGATCACTTTTACCCTCCCGGGTAAATAAGCGTTTGTTAGAAACTTATGCCATCAGCAAGATAAACATGGAACATCTTTCGCGGACCATGGAGACCTTAGCCTTAAAAGCCTACAGTGAAAGTACGATCAGCCAATACCGTTATGAATTACTTTTTATAATGCGCCTGCTTATTGAAGTTCCTCTTGATATTTTAACTGAAGAACAGATGAGGTCTTATATTCTTTGGCTTATCAAAGAAAAAAAAGCGAGTGAGGCAAGGTTACACAGTGCAATCAATGCGCTGAAATTTTTCTTTGAAAAAGTTTTGTTGCGCGAAAAGTTTTTTATTAATATTCCCCGGCCTAAGAAACCTATGACGTTACCCGCCGTACACGCAGCCAGCCAGGTGAAAACGATGATTAACGTGATCAAAAACAAAAAGCACCAGTGCATGCTAATGCTTGCGTATGCAGGAGGGTTGAGGGTAAGTGAAATTGTTTCTCTAAAGATCACCGACATCAATTCTGAACGGATGATAATTCACATTAAAAATGCAAAAGGTAAGAAGGACCGGATAGTGCCTTTGTCTGAAATACTTTTGCAGCGGTTGAGAGAATATTTTAAACAGGATCTGCCGAAAGTATACTTATTTGAAGGTTCAGGGGGTGAAAAGTATTCGACCCGAAGTTGTCAACGGATTTTCCAGGAGGCAAAAGAAAAAGCGGGGATTCATTACAAAGCGGGGATTCACAGCCTGAGGCATAGTTTCGCGACTCATTTATTAGAACAGGGAACAGATATCCGGATAATCCAGGATTTGTTAGGCCATAATAGTTTGAAGACAACACAGCGATATACCCAGGTAAGCGTGTTGCACATTAGTAATATTAAAAGTCCGCTTGACAACCTCGGGCTGGAATAAGTAACCGCCTATCTTGTCGCGGTTTGCATATTTGGCCCCAGTTTTTGGTGGCGCAATACATGTATTTCGCCATGAAAAGAATATTGACGGGATTGATTGAGGAGTGATTATAAGGGAATTAAGGGGGAAGTGGAAAATTGTGAGGTGAGGAGGTTGTCGTATATTAGCGCGTTGTGCGTAATTTTCGACACTCTCTCAATGTTCAAAGTGACTTGACAGTATACAATTGATTTAGACATGACCTTTATCCGACAATCAATAATATTATTATCAGGACTTATTTTATTTAATTCCTGTACTTCGACAGAGAAGTATAAAAATGATTTGCTTTCTGACGACATGAGCAAAATTGATAAAGCTTGTTATGAATTAAGTGAAGCTAGGGACACGTCGGCTGTCAAACTTTTATTGACGAAGGCTCTTGACCCTAGAATATCTCACGACATCAGATTTAAAGGAATGTCGGTGAACTATTGCAGAATTATAGCTTTGGAAAAAATATCAGGTCTTGACATTGGCAGAAAAATAGACCAGTTTGGACCAGATACAACCGCGACTTTGTTTT
>JBKJPO010000473.1:0-2528 GCA_046595095.1 Chitinophagaceae bacterium | reverse complement strand
TAATTTTTTATCCGGGAAGGATGTTCGAAAAAACTTCGAACTTAGAAAAATAATAGAGGCATCGTTTTTGTAGAAGCCTTCAAGGTAATAGATTGTTTATTTCATTATAGTATTTTTAAAAGAAGTAAAATTTCGCAATTATGAAACAATTGTTTTTATTTATTCTAACGCTTTGCATTTACACAACTTCTGTATTTGCACAGGAAAACGATGTTGAAATCCAAATTAATGAGCCTGGCATTGTGATAGACGAAATTGCAAAAACGCCGTCCTTAGTACAGGAATCTACAGCTTCGAAATTGTCGTATGAAACACTTCTCTCCAGGTACGCTGACTCAATAAACAGCGGCGAGTCACCTTATAAAACAAATCTCTGGGCTGATGGCGCAATAATAGTTGGAGGTATTGGATTAACCGCACTGGGAGTATCACTTATTCAGAAAAAGGAAGGTCTGACGCTTGCAGAACTTGCCACTAAAACCCCGGATAAGGTGAATGGATTTGATAGGGGAAATGCAGGATTTTATTCCGAAAAGGCTGACAATGATAGCTACATACCTTTCCAGGGCGCATTTGCACTACCAATAGTAGCAGCCCTTCTCAACAATAATGAACGCCAGAAATTCGGCCAGGTTATGGTTCTTTATCTCGAAACAATGGCGGTTACCGGTGCACTATTTACCATGGCTACAGGTACTGTGTACAGGGAACGTCCATATGTGTATGGCACAAAAGCCCCATTGGATAAGCGGCTGGAAAATGATGCGAGAAGAAGTTTTTATGCAGGGCATACAGCAGCCACAGCAGCCGCTACGTTTTTTACAGCAAAAGTCTTCCAGGATTTTAACCCGAATTCAAAAGCCAAACCATTTGTATGGGCCGCCGCCGCCGCTGTTCCGGCATTAGTGGGTTATCTGAGGTATAAAGCCGGAATGCATTTTTTGAGTGATAACTTACTCGGTTACGTGCTTGGTGCTGGTGCAGGAATATTTATTCCTGAATTACATAAAAATAAAAAATTCAGAAATCTTACCGTTATTCCCGAAGCTGGCAAGGACTATAAGGGTCTTTCGCTAACGTATAAACTTTGATTTGAATTGGCGGATTAACCTATGCAGGCAATGACATGTCATTATTAGAAACGTGTGGAGAGAAAATTTTCACTTGATGATCAGTGTAATCTATTCTTCTAAGGTTGTAATAAGTTTAGATACCTCCTTGCTCTCCATCCACACAACCGGCTTTAAAAGTATTGTTGGCCAAAAGCCCGGATTCAAAATTCTTTTTGCAATAGCAACAACACCATTGTCGATTACCTTAATATAATCATCATGTGCCTGGCCCTGCACCATAGCAAGTGTAAGCGCATTAGCCCATGAAGCTTTACGGGCAGCGTTTATGCTAAAGTTGAGCACTGCTTCATGTTTTCTGTTAGTAATTCGGGTGAGAAATTTTAATGGCCACCAGATCTTTGCCAGGCTATCCTGGGTGCTTTGTGAAAGTGATGCAATCACTTCATTTATTTTTTCAAAATCATTTTTCAGATCATGAATATTTTCTCCGGTACTGGTTTCTACTGCAGCTATTGCGAGATCTAAATTAATATGTGTATTGATCCCAAGTAAAAGGTGTTGTAACACAACCTTGCCCTTTGTTTGGCAAGCATCAAAAACATAGCACCATGCATTGCTGCAAGGCTGTTTGTTTGTATAAGCTTCCCATGCCTGGAGGTACCTGTTTGCAAAATTCACGTCAAGCTGTTCCATCCTTTTTCCATCCTCAAAGCTGCTATTGAGTATACCCTTTTGAACGGCAATTGTCATCTGTCGGTATAATACTGCGAAATATCCGATGCGGCTCTGGTGTTGCTTACTCCAGGATATGATATTATTAAGTTGTGTAACAACATCGGTTATGGATACGGCCTTATGCATGCAATCGAACTGGGATGATTATTATAATTGGTATTTTGTAAAGCTGGTAAATTAAGTTTAATAAATTAGCCTGCTCATCGGAAGGCCTACACTTAGCCCGATAGCCGTTTTGTTATCATACTTTCTATTGCCGGGAATTTTATTTGTAAGGTCGAAAAATAAAACCTGGAATTCAAAATTTAATGCCGGGACACGCTTGCTGTTGATGAGTACAACGGGTATGCCTAATCGTCCATTCATAGTATTAAAATCGCCAAAGTTTTTTTCAAGTAAGTAACTTAATCCCAAATGCCATTCCGGTGGAAAGTAGGTGACACGTGCATGAAGAGAAGGGCTGAGAAAATTTTCAAAGGTTCCAATGTATGCAGGTCTTGAATCCAATTGTGCAAGACGTATGGTATCTATGCCACCAAGATTTTTATATTCTTCGTTTAAGACCTTATCCAATTGATAACTATTTCTTGAATTATTCCCGGTTAATTTTCCAATCAGCGAAATAAATAACCTGCCATATTTACTTCCTTCCCACATTCTTGTATGATTTAAACGAAGTTCATATGGAAATGATCTTCTTTCTTCAAAACTGCTGCTGAG
>JBKJPO010000342.1:0-3168 GCA_046595095.1 Chitinophagaceae bacterium | reverse complement strand
ATATCTGGTATTGATTAAATTTTTTATAAGTCTTTAAAATATCAATTTCCCTAAACCATTAAGGATTAAGGCTGTGTTTTATTTCTTAGCTGCTTTCTTTTTACCGGCAACTGTTTTACGTTTTCCTTTTCTTGTACGGCTGTTTGTACGGGTTCGTTGTCCTCGAACAGGCAATCCTTTACGATGTCTCAATCCACGATAGCACGCAATATCCAGCAATCGCTTAATATTAAGCTGAACCTCACTACGTAAAGCACCTTCAGTTTTAAATTCAGTACTGATTGCGTTTCGTATAGCAGTTTGCTCATCATCATACCACTCATTAACTTTTTTATCGTAGCCAACTCCAGCTTTATCTAAAATATAACGGGCTGTAGATCGACCTATGCCGTATATATAAGTTAAACCAACTTCTCCTCTTTTATTTTTTGGTATATCAATACCGGCAATACGAGCCATTTATTTTAATGTTTAATGTTTGATGTTTAATAGTTAATGAGTGATAGTGATTATCCCTGGCGTTGTTTAAAACGGGGATTTTTTTTGTTGATAACAAATAATACACCTTTTCGTCTCACAATCTTACAATCAACACTTCTTTTCTTAATTGAAGCTCTAACCTTCATTTTGTTAATTTTTATTAAATGAAAAATCAGCTAACTATTTAGCTGAATTATTTATACCTGAAAATGATCCTTCCCCTTGATAAATCGTACGGACTCATCTCTACTCCCACTTTATCACCAGGTAAAATCCGGATATAATGCATCCGCATTTTCCCTGAAATTGTTGCGAGTATCTCGTGGCCGTTTTCAAGTTTAACCCTGAACATCGCGTTGGATAAGGCTTCCAGGATCGTACCGTCTTGTTTGATTAATGCTTGTTTGGCCATACTGTTTTTGGGAGCGCAAAGATAAGACGAAATATTTAAAATTTGAAAAAAAAGGCAAATATCTTATCTTTAGTGCCTCAAATTCAATAGATAATGAAAAAATACCTAAGCATTTGCCTGTTAGCTATCCTGTTCCTGTCTTGTAAGAAGAGCGACTCCAATAACCCTCCAGAGGATAGGTATATGAATTATAAAGCGGGAAGCTCCTGGAATTATGAAACTACCAACAGAGCCGGACCGATCCCAATTGTAACCACTTATACGGTAACTTCCACCAGCAGGGATACATTACTCAATGGAAGGTCATATCATATTTTTAATACTTCCAATGGCGGCAAACAATTCTATAATGTAACTGCTAATGATTATTACCAATTTGATACGCTCCCGGCCGCATTATCATCAGCGCTCATCGAACGCCTTTACCTGAAGGATAACCTGGCTGTAAATGCAACATGGGCACAAACATTTAATGTTGTTTTCCAGGGTTTCCCAATACCTATTACCGCAACCAATACAATTGTAGCTAAAGATATAAGTCGCACGGTTAACAGTATTGTTTATAACAATGTTATTCATGTATCTACTTCACTAACCCTCAATGCGCCAATTCCAGGCCTGGTATTTACAACTAATATTAATGCTTATTATGCTAAAAAGTTTGGGCTGATAGAGAACAGCAATATCATCACTATTACTTTCGGAGCTACAAATCAGTCGACTAATAATTCGACAAGGTTGATGAGTTCGGTGTTATTATAGTTTTTTTGAACAAGCATTGAACCACCAAGTCACTAGACACTAAGGCACAAAGGAGCAGAAATGATGAAGACCCATCCTTGGTGCTCCTTTTACTTTAAAGCCTTAGTGGTTTATTATAATTGCGAAGAAAAGACCTCATCTGTCAAATGAACCTTCGTCATCTCCAAATAATGATTCTGTAATTCATGAACAGCAATTGGGTTCAGCATCTGGCGCTTTTCATCACGGTACCAGATCTCGTATCGTGAGAAAGCATTTTGGCTCGGTGTAAGGATACGGAATGCGCCCTTCATATATTTAACGGTTCCATCCCCAGTCTCCTGCTTTGCAAAATTCAACCGCATCAATTGTTCCTCGTTCAAGGTAATTGGCTGGAGTTCTTCAGGTTTATACCAATACTCCTGCTCCCCGGTTTTAACGCAAACCTCTTTCTCATCCCGGTTTAAGTTTATTACTTCTCCCTCGGTAATTTTTCCTTCAAATTCTGCTAATACATAGTCTCCCGTTTTGAGTTCCTGGAATCTGATCATGTTGATTTAAATTTTTATAAGAAACAATTTACGATTTTTTTGATTCGCCATTAAATGCTCTGCCAGATTTTTGGGCCCTACTCCGCCCAACTCATTACATAATGCTCATCTTCGATATCCAGCGCCTCCTTTGTTAATTGCAAAGGATGAAAAGTATCCACCATTACTGCAAGCTCTTTAGTTTCTTTAGCGCCAATACTTTTTAACACTGCTCCAGGGTGCGGGCCATGCGGAATACCTCCGGGATGCAGAGTGATTTGCCCCCGGGTAACGTGCTTACGACTCATAAAATCACCATCAACATAATATAAAACTTCATCGCTATCGATATTGCTGTGATTATACGGCGCCGGCACAGCCATTGGGTGGTAATCAAACATTCTTGGCACAAAAGAGCAGACCACAAAATTATTTCCTTCAAAGGTTTGGTGCACAGGGGGAGGCTGATGCACCCTGCCCGTGATAGGCTCAAAATCATGAATGCTGAATGCATATGGATAACAGCATCCATCCCAGCCCACCACATCAAAAGGATGATGCATATAATGGATACCATACATCCGGCCCTTCTTTTTTGTCATGATAAGGAAATCACCTTTCTCATCGATCGTCAAAAGGTTTTGAGGAGTACGAATATCTCTTTCGCAATAGGGTGAATGCTCAAGCAATTGCCCATATTTACTCAGGTATTTTTTAGGGTAACGGATTGGGCTAAATGATTCTACAATAAACAACCTGTTGCCAGGAGTATCAAATTCTACCTGGTAAATTGTTCCCCTTGGAATAAGTAAATAGTCACCATATCCAAATACCAGTTCGCCATACTGAGTTTTTAATTTACCAGTTCCTTCATGGATAAAAATCATCTCATCGGCATCAGCATTTTTATAAAAATAATCTGTCATGCTTTGTTGAGGTGCAGCTAAAACTATATGACAATCGCTATTAACCAAAACCGGTTTGCGGCTTTGCAGATAATCTTTT
>JBKJPO010000315.1:0-3036 GCA_046595095.1 Chitinophagaceae bacterium | reverse complement strand
GCCGGGCAAATAAAGGAGAAGCCAGTGAGGAATTTACAATTGGCACTGGGGAACTCTAAGCCTATAAATATGAAAGTGATTGCTTTGTTGCTTCAATCGTTTTATCCAGGTCTTGCGTTGTTAAAGCATTATTTAAGAACCAACTTTCAAATGCAGAGGGTGGAAGATAAATTCCCCTGTCGAGCATGGCGTGAAAATATTTTTTGAACCTGTGGTTGTTTGCAGAAGCTGCAGTTGTAAAGTCAACAACAGGATGATCACTAAAGTGAACGCTGATCATTGAGCCAAGAGAATTGATAACATAGGGTTCTCCCCATACCTTTAAAACTTCATCAAGGCCTTTATGCAGATAAGCAGTTTTCTGGGCGAGTTCATCATAAATTGATGGGTTCTCTTTCAATGTCTTCAACATAGTGAAGCCTGCGATCATCGCAATTGGATTACCGCTTAAAGTGCCTGCCTGGTAAACGTTCCCAAGCGGAGCGATCTGTTGCATGATTTCTCTTTTTCCACCGAAAGCACCGACAGGCATACCGCCGCCAATCACTTTTCCGTAAGTAACAAGGTCAGCTTTAATACCAAGCTTTTCCTGTGCACCACCTGCCGCCAGCCTGAATCCGGTCATTACTTCATCCATGATAAACACAATTCCCTCCTCATCGCATATTTTTCTCAACCCTTCGAGAAACCCGGCCAAGGGTAAAATGCAACCCATGTTTCCTGCAACAGGTTCAACAATAATTGTTGCAACTTCTCCTTTGTGTGTATTAACTAAGTCTTTTACTTCATCAAGATTATTATAAGAGGCATTAAGTGTATCATTAGCAACACCGGCTGTTACGCCAGGAACCGTTTGAATGTTGAATGTAGCAACTCCGCTTCCAGCCTTCACAAGAAATGAGTCTGCATGTCCGTGATAATGACCTTCGAATTTGATTATTTTATTCCTGCCTGTAAACCCTCTTGCTAACCTAACGGCACTCATGCACGCTTCAGTTCCACTCGATACCATTCGAATCATGTCAACGTTTGGAACCATATTGATAATAAGTTCTGCCATTTCAATCTCCAGCTCGGTTGGTGCGCCGTAGGAAGTAGAATATTTTGCATATTCCTGTATCGCTTTAACAACGGGCTCATACGCGTGACCCAAAATCATCGGCCCCCATGAAGCGATGCAATCGATATACTTGTTGCCATCAACATCATAGAGATATGCTCCTTCAGCTTTTTTAATGAACAGGGGAGTTCCACCTACACTTTTAAAAGCACGCACCGGTGAATTTACTCCACCCGGGATACTTTGCTGTGCTCTTTCAAAAAGTGATTTGCTCTTTTCAATAATCATAGAAATAATTGCTAAAGTTTATAGAATCAAAGCGGCACGAGACTTAACTGATCAATCTTACAGCATCTTTTGCAAAATAAGTTGCGATCAGGTCTGCACCCGCTCTTTTAATCGAAGTGAGGGTTTCAAGAATTGCTTTATCCTCATCCAGCCAGCCCATTTTTGCGGCAGCTTTTATCATCGCATATTCGCCGCTAATGTTGTAAGCACTAACAGGAACTTGCACTGCATTTTTTACTTCGCGAATAATATCAAGGTAACAAAGGGCAGGCTTTACCATTACGATATCTGCACCTTCTTCTACGTCCATTAGAGTTTCTTTTATCGCTTCGATCCTGTTGCTGTAATCCATCTGGTAAGTCTTCTTATCACCAAAACCAGGCGCGCTGTCAAGCGCATCACGGAAAGGACCATAGAAACTTGAAGCATATTTTGCACTATAACTCATGATTCCTGTTGAACTGAAATTGCTTTCTTCCAATGCTTTCCTGATCGCAAAAATTCTACCATCCATCATATCACTCGGCGCAACAAAATCTGCGCCTGCCTCTGCATGGCTTACGCTCATTCTCGCAAGCACATCAACCGTGGCGTCATTTACGATCTGCCCATTTTCAACAATTCCATCATGCCCAAAAGAAGAGAAAGGATCAAGCGCAACGTCAGTCATGACAAGCATTTCCGGTACTGCGTTCTTAATCGCTTTTATACTCCTCTGCATCAATCCATCTGGGTTCAAAGCCTCAGTTCCCTTGTTATCTTTTAATTCGTCCTTTGATTTTACAAAGAGCAAAATGCTTTTCAATTCCATTGACCAAAGCTCTTTTACTTCTTTAACCGTAAGGTCTAAACTGCTACGAAAATAACCGGGCATCGAGCTGATCTCTGATTGTTCATTCTCTCCTTCGATAATAAATAATGGGACGATAAAATCATCTGGGCTCAATATCGTCTCGCAAACAAGGCTGCGTATAGCGGGTGATTGCCTTAGTATCCTGTTTCTTCTTTGCAAATACATACAATAAATTTAATTTGTTCAACAACTGTTTGTGCGCTGCGCCCAATTATTTCTTTCTTCGCCTGTTATCTCATTCAACCATTCCCGCGGATGCAAACAAGCCTGCAATAATTTATTTTCGTCACTTCCAGGTTGCGGCTGATAATTATATTCGAACCTTACCATGGGTGGAAGGCTCATCAAAATACTTTCAATTCTTCCGTTTGTTTTTAATCCGAAGAGTGTGCCGCGATCGTGAATGAGATTAAATTCAACATAACGTCCGCGTCTTATTTCTTGCCAGTGTCTTTGTTCATTTGAATAACGGAGACCTTTTCTTTTCTCAACAATAGGAACATAAGCTGTAAGAAAAGTATAGCCGCAACGCTTCGCAAGTTCTATCCAGAAATTTATATCCTGGGTTTCTGTTGGACGTTGATAGTCATAAAAAATTCCACCAATTCCTCTTCGTTCTTCATCACGATGCCAGTTGACAAAATAATTATCACAATGCTTTTTGAATTTCGGATAAAAGTTTTTGTCGGAGGCATCGCAGGCTTCTCTATAAGATTGGTGAAAATGACGCGCATCTTCTTCAAATAAATAGTAAGGAGTTAAATCCGTACCCCCACCAAACCAACGATCGATAATATTATTATTCGTGTCATATAATTCAAACATCCGGTAATTG
>JBKJPO010000307.1:0-3033 GCA_046595095.1 Chitinophagaceae bacterium | reverse complement strand
TAAAGATTATTATTTGCATTTATAATTCCTCCTTCTTATCATGCATAATCTCCATATGCATAATGATGCATGTACTCATAACCGATATTCAACACACCTGCTTTAATTATCATGGCTTTATCCAACACTGGCGATCCCCCAAGCCGTACATCTTCCAATACAAATTTAATCAACTGCTCTCCAAAATACCGCGATGCATCTCTTGGTAATTCATTTGGTAAGTTACTAACGGCCATGATATCGATGGAATTTTCGAGATATGGTTCGGTGCGACTAAGTGTTGTTTTATCTACACCGTAAATGGGATCAGCGATCGTTGTATCACCAAGATTGCAAGGTACTGAGCCATTGAAATCATCAGTGATATCTGCTATAACTTTGAGCCTGAAATCAGGCCTGGCAATATCTTCCATTTCAAAAAGCCGCGGTATTCCTTTTTCCCAATAAACGCCATTCATCAACAAATCCGTATCCGCCAGATAGCGGGGGAATTTACAAACATACTCGCCGGGGTTGTTGTGGAAATCAGTGCGGTTATACTTCCCGGTTTTGCGGTGTTCATAAAGATTTGCTCCTTTGAGATGAACATAAACCGGGTAAACAAATTCTTTTTCAATAAACTCATCAGCTTCTACTTCATGGATGCCCATAAGATTCATGATCTCCAAAACGCCATGCGCAACCCGGCCACTACCGGTTACGGCTATCTTAATATAAGGCAATTTCAGACCGAAATAATTATGGATGAGCTGGCGAAAACTTTTCTGAATAAAAACCCTTTCCAATTTGAACTGACCCGAACGGTTACCATACGCCATCATCCCATTATGCGCACCTACGATTCCTGCAAAAAATCCGAATCCAAGTATCCGGGTACCATCTTCATGCTCGAGACATTCATAATCTATGAGCGTGATCTTTTTGCGAATGATCTCATGCAACAATTCCCTGTTATGCGGCTGGAGTTTTTTTGTATGTGAAAAAAAGAAATAAGTCTTACCATCGATCAGCAGTTCCTTAGGAACTTCCTTAATGCCCAATAATATATCTGCTTCCGAAATATCATCCATAACTTCCATACCCGCCACCCGGTATTCCTTGTCTGAGAAACAACGGGTATCAGAATGTTGTACGATAACGCGGATGTCTTCAAAATTTTTATCAAGCCATTTACATTGTGCAGGGGTAAGCGCCACACGCTCATCAGCCGGTGACTTTCCTTCTTTTATCAAGCCAATCGTTACCATTTTGTTCCTGGTTTTAGAAGAGCAAAATACGATAGAGAATCTACAATAGAACAGGCTATGAGTTATTTCCTGCCTACATTTGCCTGATGAATTACTTTGAACTCTTTGAACAACCCCTGGGCTTTATAATTGATAAAGCCCAATTGTCGAAGAAGTATTTTCTTTTGCAGAAAAAATTTCACCCTGATTTTTATTCAAATGTTTCAGAAGAAGAACAGGCTGAGGTACTGGAAACATCGGCGCAGGTTAACAAAGGATATAAAATCCTGCAGGATGAAGACAGCACTATTCGCTATCTACTCATGTTAAAAGGCTTGCTTGAAGAGGAAGAAAAGTATGTTTTACCCCCTAAATTTTTGATGGAGATGATGGAATTAAATGAATCCATTAGCGAAGATTCAAAAGATACTACATCACAAAAAATTCTAATCGACAAGGAGGTGGATTTGCTTTATGGGCAAATAAAACCTTTATTCACTGGGTATTCGGATGGCCATACCCCCGAAGCCGACCTGTTAAAGATCAAAGAATATTATTTCAAGAAAAAATACCTCAAGCGGATTTTGGACAGGTTGGAGGGAATAAGTAATATTGCCTCCCTGAAATAATCTTAAGCAAGGTTTAAGAGGTTAAAGAGGTTACTTAAAAATTTAAGAACCCATAGAGCTATGAACTCATTAAACGATTTAAATGTCTTAAACTCAAACGTCTGAAAAGTTTTAAACGTGCTTAAATCTCTTAAACCTTTTAAACCTCTTAAACGTTTTAAACGTTTTAAACATTTTAAACGTTTCTGCCCGGGTGGCGGAATTGGTAGACGCAGCAGACTCAAAATCTGCCGTTCGCAAGGATGTGCTGGTTCGATTCCAGTCCCGGGCACAACACCCCTTTTTTGAAGGGGCTTAGTTCGTGGGGACACGAACCTTGGCGTTAGCAGGTGCGGCGCTGAATATAATTCGGAAGCGGTTTGTGGAAAAATTGACTTGAAAGAAGATTTCAAAAAAGAATCCCGCTGACTTATTGGTAGCGGGATTCTTTTTTAGGTAATATAGAGAAATAACTTATAGTGATTCTACCTTAACGCCATCCATTTGCAAAGATTTCAAGACCCTTATATTACCTTTGATAATCACTGGATTTGCTACAGCATTTCGTACACCACCACCTGTTGGGTAGCCACCTAGCAAACTGGCATTGGTACGATTGAGCAAGGCAGCAACATTTACAGTTAAGGTATAGGTGCCCTGAGCCAGGTAGATGGTGCTGCTTTTATTGGAGCCTTCGCAATAGTTCATTTCGCGAAGGGCAAGTTCCAAATTGGTATAAGCATTAGCCCAACTGCTTCCATCATTGGCGCCCGTAGCGGCCACGTCCACATATATAATGCTATAGCTATGTTGGCGTTCGAATGCGCCCAAATCGGTATTGCCATTAAACATGCGGTTGTTGCCTGCAATGTCAATATATGGGCCGGGTGCTACCAGTAGGGAATTGTTACCCTGATCTATGGCCGGGGAGCAGGGAATAAGCCGTAAGTCGCCCACGTTATCCAGGCCGGGTGCTGGTTTTAGGAGGAATACCGAATCTTGCGCCAGATTATTAGGGTTGGTCTGCACCAGCGAGTTGGTCAATACTGGTGTACCCAGGTTGTTGCTGATGCCCGAGCTATTGCCCCACATAATGGTATTGCGTACTTGAGGGCTCACGTTTCCATAAGTAAACATAGCAGCACCGGCCACATTGGCCAAATTGCCGGCAAAGGTACAGTTTACCATTATCGTGGCTG
>JBKJPO010000232.1:0-12255 GCA_046595095.1 Chitinophagaceae bacterium | reverse complement strand
TGCACCGATAAAAATGAAATCTGCGGATCAGTTGGTCCTGCAGGTTTAAGTAAGTTTGGATTGCCAACGCCTGGATTCATTATGACCTTGTCTTGTCCACCGAATGGATTTGGCATTGGGGTACCGGGCTTCATTTTCCAGCGCCGGTTAAATACATGTTGTGGCACATTACCAACTCCCCAACCGATGCGGGCAGGTTCGAGATTATTTATTGCCACCTGTACTCCGTCAACAATCCTGTTAACTAAAAATGTTTGATACTGATCTAAAGGCGCCCCTTTATTCCAACCTCTTCTTTTTTCCCCAATACCGCCGGCACTCGTAGCAGAATGGGTATGAGTAGACGACATTAGTATGTTATGCTTGGGCAAACCTGTAGCTTCGTTAATCAATCGCTTAGCCTCATCAAATACTTCCTGGCTAACTCCAAGATTATCTACAACTACAAAAACTAATCGTGATTCACCATCGTCTAATACCAGGCAGCGGGCATGCAATTGATCATGAATATGTGTGGCGCGAGGTGGAACTCCGAAATTGCCTACAATGCCTTCTCCAAGCGGAGGAGTTATGTTACTTGTAGAAGCCCCTGCTTTAAATATTTTGTTTTGATTTGTTGTAGTTTGAGCATTTAATGTGGTGGAACTAATTAGCGATAGAAGTAAGAAGGCGGAGAAACAAAAGCTAATTTTTTTAATTAAAAAACTGTTGCTGCGAATGCAAAATTTTATGCAATTTTTGGGTAGTAAAAATTCACAATAGATTCCCAATAGAAGCTCCGGTCTCATCATATTCTTTTTTGTATTTTTCATTAAACCCAATTATTTGATATCAATAATAGTTTCAAAAGGCGGTAATGTTCCTTTCTCAAAATAATGATTTCTTGCTTCAATAAAACGCCGTTGCAGCCGCATCCAGAACTGGGCTTCATAATCAAATTTAATCATGGCCATTCCTAAACGAAAAGGTTCATACTCGTTTAAATAAGCTTTTTTGAACATCTCTTTAACTTCCATCAAATCGCTTATCATATAAAATACTTTTGAATGATAGTCATGCGTAATTTCATGAATGAACCTGTTGAAATCCCTGTCATTTTCTTCATTCCTGGGTTTGCCATCTTTGAATTGATCATAGAAATTTATAATCTCGCCTGCATACAAATATTTAAGCGCCAGAAGATCTAACTCTTTGGCGCCAACAAGCATGGTAAATAGGGTTCCTGAATCAATTCCGGATTTTAGTGCTTCTCGAATGTGTTGTTGTGCATCCTGGGCGGCTATTCGTCCATTACGTAAATTATCGACGTTCTCTTTAATTGCTTTTGAGGTTTTAAATTTAAAAGGATTTGCCCACAGAGGATAATGAGTCCTGCCGAGAAAACCCCTAATTAATTGCGCCGCCTTCAACATAGACTCATGGGCCATTGCAACCTTACCTGCAAGTACCGGGGTGTAAAGTGAGTTCGTATAATTTTTGAAAAAATTCACCCGGTCCATTGCTACATTTTGCCAGGCAGCAATAGAGCCATAAGCAAAATCAGGTAAGCCTAAACGGGTAAGTGTTTGTGGATCGTCTGTCCATGCGGAATTGATAAAGCCAATAGCTTTGTGTTTTTTACCGGCTTTAAGCAACAGGTCAACATTCTCAAATGACAAATCAAAAGAAGGTGTAAGATCCCTCCAGTTTATGAGCGCGGATTGAACAATAATATCTACTCCAACTTTCGGAAACGGACTTAGTAGCTCATCATATTCCTTTTCGGTTTTTGGAAAATAATGCCATGGCACTGCAACCATATTCCGTGATACCTTAGGAATAATAGAATGATATTTTTGAAGCATATCAGCCCAAACCAATGGCTTTTTCCCCTGCTTTTCAACCATGTCGGTCGTTTGATTAAGCATCTCGAGGTAAAGTTGTTCTGCAGGTTTGCCTGTTCTTTTTGCTTCCATATCAATTACCCATGTTTCATCAAAACCAATATGAAAAAATGGGCTTGGGAAAAGTTTTGAAATCTGGGCGATCCAGTCATCCACCAAAGGTTTCACACGTGGATCAGCAGGTTTAAATTCACCCCCGTGTGGGGTTACAGACAGATCTGCATATTTTTCCAAACGAAACAAATCATTCAGATGCCCGTACAATTCCATGTTGGGAATAATATCAATGTGACGTTCCCTGGCATAAGAAATAATATCAATTACCTGTGCCTTTGTATATCGTGCATCAGCCATTAGCAATGGATAACCATCTAATTCTATGCTGCCTTCAGAATAAAAATAATATTGGTTAGTTTTCCAAAGCGCAAGAAAGTCAATTTGTTTTTTTATCTCTTCAACTTTAGGCAATTGCATATGGCTCATATCCATCATTAAGCCTCTGTAAGCAAGTGATGGCCAATCATGAATATCAGCCACCGGGATCACAGCATTGCTTCCTGTGCCTTCTATCATTTGCTTCAATGTTTGAACAGCATAAAATAATCCCGCGGAAGATTTAGAGGTAACAGTTACCTGCTGGGGCGTTATTTTAATTGTATATGCTTCCCTGGAATCCGGACCGACTTTCTCACTGATTCCCGGTAGCGCATCAACAGCGCCTGTTCGTTTCAAAATGATTGAAGAAACGGAACCAGCAGTTTCTTTATTTGCTACCGCTGATAAAGTAGCCCTGGAGATAATTTTCGAAAGTTCCTGTGCAGCAAATCTATCTTCAGCAACCGGCCTGGGAGCCAAGCTGATGCTGACTCCTTTAAGAGAAAATTTGCCAGCTCCGTAAACTATTTTTTGTGGTTGCGGTAAAATGACATTTTGTGCAATTGCATTTACTGAAATAATGGTTAGTACTATATAGCTATACAAAATGTGTTTCATAAATTGATCAGGTTTAATAAAAAGATGCTTCATTAATTTGTGTTGCATTTTTTAACTATAATGATTTGGACATTAATCCTTGCATGTTTGAGAATTGATAAATAAAGGAAAGGTGTCAACCAAAGAACGAACCCGAAATTCATATTCTTTATAGTGAGTATCCAAATATGGAATGGCAGTTTCCTTATGTTATGCAATTAACCTTAGTTGTGACTGATGAACATCAAAAAGGTATGCTATTTTTCAAAACAAATTTTAACCGGGAAAAAGGTATCTTCCGCATACTCATTTTTGAATTATTTCTCCTGATTTCTTATTCTTTAAAATGATTTTATTATCTCCATTGGGTAAGACTTCTTCTTTTAATAAATAATAGTTTTCATCATAGGAAATAAAATTTTCTATATTCTCCACTAGTGCAGCAGGTCGCCAGATATCTAATTTTACTGCCTCCCATTGTTTGCTCTCTGCTGATTTATATGCAGAATCAAGAATTGCATTTACAATGTAGCCATCGTAAAAGGTTTCCATCGGTTCACGTTTATTCTCAATAGCATCAAACATATCCGTAAACATATTTGAATAACCTAATTCATGTACTTCGTCTCCCACTGGAAAAAGCCAACCACTATTTACCTCCGCCTTTTCTGCTACGTATCCACTTTTGCCTGTGCTAAACATTTCAAACCCCGTACGTAAAAAATTATTAATCCAGATAGTGCCATCTGTGCCCATAACCTCATCACGTAAATCCATACCTCCTCTAAAAGTCCAGCTTACTTCAAACTGCCCGATGGCTCCATTTTCATACTTAACGAGCCCTATGGCATGATCTTCAGCCTCAATGGGATGGACCTGTGTATCTGTCCAACACATCACCTCTAAAGGTTTATTATCCTTGCCAATATAGTTTCTGCTAATTTCAACGCAATGGCAGCCCAGATCAATAAGAGCTCCACCTCCTGATTTAGATTTGTTCCAGAACCAATCGCTATGCGGGCCTGGGTGAGTCTCCCTCGATTTCGCCCATAATACTCTTCCAATTCCACCTGCTTTTATACTACTTAATGATTTTAAGAATTTAGGCGAATAACATAAATCCTCTAAATAACCTGCAAATATTCCGGCTTCCTCAACCATTCCCAGCATCCTTTTGGCTTCTTCAGCTGTTCGGCCCAGCGGCTTGGTACAGAGAACATTTTTTTTTGCCTTAGTACATTCTGCAACTGCTGCTTCGTGTAAAAAATTAGGTAAGGAAATAATTACTACATCAATTTCAGAATTATTAATTGCTTCTGCCATATTATCTGTTGCAACTTCTATATTAAACTGATTGGCAAATATTTTTGCATTTTCAAGATTGCGCGAGTATACAGAATGAATAATATCTTTTCTTCTTTGAGCATGGAGGGAAGAGGCATAAAAATGAGCAATAAATCCCGAGCCTAACATGGCAATTTTCATTTCGATGTTATTTATTTTAAAAAAATTTTGGAATAATAAATTGGAATTTTTATTGTTGCCTGGAAACATTTTTATTTAATACCAAGAAGTTTCTCATTGAACTCCTCATCACTTTCCCCGCCCGCAAAGTCATCAAAGGCTTTTTCTGTAACACGGATAATATTGTCTTGTATAAATTTACTTCCTTCCCTGGCTCCATCTTCCGGATGTTTGATACAACATTCCCATTCCAGCACAGCCCAGCCTTTAAAATCATGGGCAGTTAGTTTACTAAAAATAGATTTAAAATCAACCTGTCCATCGCCCAACGAACGGAATCGCCCGGCCCTGTTTATCCAGCTTTGATAACCACCATAAACGCCCTGTCGACCGCTTGGATTAAATTCAGCATCTTTTACATGAAACATTTTTATCCTTTCGTGATAAATATCTATGTACTCAAGATAGTCGAGACATTGCAAAACAAAATGCGAAGGATCATATAATAAACATGCTCTTGAATGATTGTTTACTTCTTTTAAAAATATTTCATAAGATATACCATCATGCAAATCTTCGCCAGGATGTATTTCGTAGCAAAGATCTACACCATATTTATCAAACTCATTCAAAATCGGCAGCCAGCGTTTTGCTAATTCTTTAAAACCTGTTTCAACAAGACCAGCCGGGCGTTGTGGCCAGGGATACATGGTATGCCATAATAAAGCGCCGCTAAAAGTGGCATGTGCATTTAATCCTAAATTTTGTGAAGCTTTTGCAGCAAATTTTAATTGTTGTACAGCCCAGTCAGTTCTTCCTTTGGGATTATTGCGGAGACTTTCAGGAGCAAATCCGTCGAACAATAAATCATAAGCCGGATTCACTGCTACCAATTGACCCTGCAGATGGGTTGACAATTCTGTGATTTCTAAACCGGCTTCATTAACTATGCCTTTTATTTCATCTGCATAAGTTTTACTTTCGGCAGCTTTTTCAAGATCTATGCAACGACTGTCCCACGAAGGAATCTGCACTCCGGCAAAGCCGATACTTTTTGCCCATCCACAAATGTTTTTTAAATTATTAAATGGCTGCTCATCCGACATAAACTGTGCTAAAAAAATGCCGGGTCCTTTTATTGTATTCATAGAAAATTAATATTGATTAATTAAATGTTTAAACATTTATCAGGAAATAAAACTGGTCCACTTTGCATCCGAAGAACCGGAAGCGACTACAGTTTCAATAAAGGCCATTCCCCTGATCCCTTCATCTACTTTTGGAAAATCCTGCATTTCCTTTGTTGCTTCTTCGCCTGATAATTTTGCTGATAAGGTTGATACAAAATTTTTGTAAATATTTCCAAATGCTTCAAGGTAACCTTCGGGGTGGCCTCCCGGTGTACGGCAATTCTTTGTAGCAAAGCTGCTGAGACGATCGCCATAGTTGCCACCGGCCCTCAATATCTGTGTTGGCTGATCAAGCCATTTCACCAACAAAGTATTAGGTTCCTGTTGCATCCACTCGATGCCACCCTTCTCACCATAAATACGAATCTTCAATGCATTCTCTTCACCCGCTGCTACCTGCGATGCCATCAATACGCCTGAAGCGTTGTTATCAAATTTCAACAATACATTTCCATCATCATCCAATGCCCGCCCTTCTACCATAATACTGAGGTGTGCGCAGAGATGCGTAATTTTTAACCCGGAAATATATTCGGCAAGGTGCGCAGCATGAGTTCCGATATCGCCCATACAGCCACTCTTACCGCTCTTCTTCGGATCAGTTCGCCATGCAGCTTGTGCATTGCCTTCTCTTTCTGTTTGTTTACTCAACCATCCCTGCGGATACTCCACCCATACTTTTCTAATTTTACCTAATGCACCATCCTGTATCATTGCACGGGCCTGCTTTACCATTGGGTAACCAGCATACGTATGCGTAAGACAGAGTAACAATCCAGTTTCTTCTGTTTTCTTCTTTAAGAGTTTTGCTTCCTCAATTGTAAAAGTGATGGGCTTTTCAATCACCACATTAAATCCATTTTCCAATGCAGCCATTGCGGGGGCAAAGTGTATAAAATTGGGTGTAACAATTGTTATAAAATCAATTCGTTTATCGGCCGGCATTTCGGATTCTTTTTTTATCAGCTCTTCATAAGTCAGATAAATTCTTTCTTCTTCAAGAAATAAAGCTCTACCCGATTCCCTGGCAATCTCCGGATTAATGCTGAGTGCACCACATACCAATTCTACCTGGCCATCCATATTGGCAGCAATACGGTGAATAGCGCCTATAAAAGCATCTTTACCTCCACCAATCATACCCATGCGTAATTTTCTTGCTAACATTATTTTCAAGTTTTATAATTTAAGGGATCATTCCGTTAAAAATCGATCCTGTTTTGATGCATACTGTTTTCTTTTTATAAAATATATTATAACAAGCACCACAAGAACGATCAGCGGCAAGATTAAAATCTTCAAAAAAATCTGGGACCCGGCCGCGCTATCCGCTTCTGCAACGCTTACGCCTTCTGCCAATGCTTTACCTTTAAAATCATCATACCATTTTCCCATCATGGGTATTATGAATGAAACTGAAAGCATTCCGGCTCCTCCCATTAAAGATAATCCCAGCGCCCCGGTTTTGGGAATATATTCGGCCACGTAGCCAAGCATAGTTGGCCAAATAAAACAAAGTCCAATTGCAAAAACCACAGCGGCTCCAATGGCAGCATAGCCAGTGGCCTGGCTCAGCAACAGGAGACCCAGGCAGGTAAATATCATGGAGAAGATGAGCATGCCGTTTGGATTTAACCGGTGTACTAAATTTCCT
Organism: Chitinophagaceae bacterium; assembly: GCA_046595095.1. Taxonomy (GTDB): domain Bacteria; phylum Bacteroidota; class Bacteroidia; order Chitinophagales; family Chitinophagaceae; genus Ginsengibacter. The sequence continues at coordinate 5,092 of JBKJPO010000232.1, read as the reverse complement.
GCATACAACCTTCCCAGGGCCATGATTCCATTTATCAAAACCAGAATAAGAATACCTGAAACACCTGCACCTTGTAATAAAGCCCCAAGCCATTGATTCGTTCCAAGTTCGGTAGCTGCCGTTAGCATCATCAAGGCAAGCATTACAAGAAAAAGCGGGTTCAGGGCTGATGAAAACATGGTAGCTGTACTAACTCCCCGGGAGACTCTTTCTGTAGGCGGAAATTTGAGTTTAAAAAACATAAACCCATACAAACAAATCGGTAATATTAAAAGTGCGATCATTATTCGCCAGTCCAAATTCATCCTGCTAATAAAAAAATAAGCGATCAATCCACCGATCACAATGCCGCCGGGAAACCAAACGTGAAAGCGATTAAGCATGGTCGTTTTCTTTTCGGAAAACAGCGAAACAACCAATGGGTTACATGCGGCTTCAACCATTCCATTTCCAATACCAATACAAACGGTACCGGCAAAAAGCATGGTTGGATCACGGGCAAAAAGATAGATGATTACGCCACCCATTTGTCCAATGAAAGCCAATGCCAGCAAACGTTTCATGCCTATCCAATCACAAAGGGTTCCGCCGAAAAGCATGGCTAAAGTAAACCCCCAGAATGCCGGGCTAAATATCCATCCTATTTGTTCTTTTGTAAGATGAAACTCTTCACTCCAGATACCCTCAAGAGAGGCTCTGAAAGCAAAAGTCATAGCGGTAACCACCAGTGCGATGCAACTGGCGAGGAACAATTTGTTTCGTTGAATGTTGTCTTGCATATTGTTTTGGTTTAAATAAATAGTCACAAAAATTTACCTGTAATATTTTCATGCCTGCACACATACTTGTTTTTGTTTACCGAGATGTTCAATGGATAATTCTACAACATCACCTTCTTTTAAATATTGGGGTGGTTTCATCCCAAGTCCCACACCGGGTGGAGTACCGGTTGAGATCAGGTCACCTGCTTCCAGTGTCATAAACTGTGAGAGGTAATGGACAATGTAAAAACAATCAAAGACCATAGTCTTGGTATTTCCTTTCTGCATTTGTTTTCCATTTACTGATAAAGACATTGATAAATTATGTACATCCGGAATCTCAATTGCTGTAACCAGGTAAGGCCCCAGTGGATTAAAGTTATCGCATGATTTGCCTTTTGTCCACTGCCCTCCGCGTTCCAATTGAAAGGCTCTTTCAGATACATCATGCGAGATACAATACCCGGCAATGTATTCATTTGATTGTTCGGCGTTTTCCAGGTAGCGCGCATCTTTACTAATTACAATCCCTAACTCTACTTCCCAATCAGTCTTATTACTTTTCCTGGGAATCAGGATAGGATCAAAGGGCCCTACGACCGTATTTGCGCCTTTTTGAAAAATAATCGGTTCCGAGGGAACAGGCATTCCGGATTCTGCTGCATGATCGGAATAATTAAGACCTATGCAAATAACTTTACCGGGTCGCGATACACAGGATGCCCAACGACTATCTTCAGGTACATCGGCAAATATGGTTTCATCCCGGATTAATTTCTGCAGCTGATTCATCCCATCATTACGAAAAAATTCACGATCCCAATCTTTGAAAAAAGTTGATAGATCTTTCCGGAGACCATTCTCTAATAGTATGCCTGGCTTTTCATTACTGGTATTGCCAAATCGTATTAGCTTCATTGAAAAAAATTAATTGTTTAAGCGTGTAAAACCTCCGTCAATCGGGTAATCGCAGCCCGTAACAAAGGAGGCTTCATCCGAGCAAAGATATAAAGCCAGGTAAGCAATTTCTCCAGGTTTTGCCATTCGTCCAATGGGTTGGCTAGCAGATAATTTTTTAAACATTTCTTCTTCCTGCCCCGGATAGTTTTTTGAGAGAAATCCATCTACAAATGGGGTATGCACCCGTGCAGGAGAAATGCAATTACAACGGATCTTATGATGCAGGTAATCTTTTGCCACTGATAAAGTCATGCCTACTACAGCACCTTTCGTCATACTGTATGCGAAGCGATCAGGCAATCCAACCAGTGAAGCCACCGAAGCCATGTTTAAAATGACCCCGCCATCTTTTTTCATATGAGGAATAGACGCATTAAGCAGGTGATACACCCCTTTAACATTTACCGAAAATAGTTTTTCAAAATCAGCAGGGGTTGTATTTTCAACATTTCCAATATGGGCTATTCCTGCATTGTTAACGAGAATGTCTAACCGGCCGCAACTTTCAATGACATCAGCAATAACCGCATTCACCTCCGTCTCTATTGCGATGCTGCACATTTTAAAAACAGCCTCACCTCCTTCAAGTTGAATCGCATTTACGGTCTCCATTGAACCTTTCTCATCAATATCAACAATATAGACTTTGGCTTCCTGGGCTGCAAAAAGCGAAGCGATCGATTTTCCGATACCACTTCCTCCCCCCGTTACTATGGCCACTTTCCCTGTTAATTTAAACATAGCTAAATAACTTTTGTTTATTTTAATTCTTCGTTTACAGCTGCTGGTTAGTAAGTATTTATTTTAAATATTTCACATTATAACTAAAAATCAGGTTAAGCGATTCTTCTAATACGGCGATGGACTTACTGCTGTCCATCCCCCATCAATTATTAGCGTTTGCCCAGTGATATGCTTTGCTTTATCAGACACGAGGAATAATACAGCATCAGCAATATCCTTTGTATTGGCTGGCCTACCCATGGGCGTTATCCTTGACCAGGTAGCTTCATAATCCGGGTCATCCACGGTTCTTTCTGTTAATGTTGCTCCGGGTGCAATAGTATTCACATTTATTTTAAAATGGGAAAGTTCTATAACAAGATTCTTTGCAAGCATTTCCAGCGCAGCTTTAGTCATACCATAAGCCGCAAGATTTTTGTGTGCCTGGTGCCCGGTAACCGAGGAAGTAAATAAAATCGAGCCGCCTCCCGGCTGTGTTTTCATTTGGTTGGCAGCAGCCTGGGTCAGGAAAAATGTTCCGCCCAGGTTTAACTGTAAAACTTTATAAAAAGACTCAGGAGGATAGGTGAGAAAATCCCCGAATAAAGTAATGCCGGCATTGGCAATTACTATATCCAGTTTGCCAAATTGAGTAACTGCAGTATCCACCATTTTCTGAATAAATATAATATCCCCGGAATCTCCCGCACAGGCGATACAATTCCCCTTTTCCTGCTGGATTTTCCGGGCAGCATCAATTGCCAATATCTCATCTATATCATTCAACATAACATTTGCACCTTCGCTTGCCAGTTGCCTGCATATTTCAAAACCGATACCCTGGCCAGCTCCCGTTACAATAGCAGTTTTATTTGCAAACAATAGTGATGACATGGAAAATGATATTTGAGTAATTTTTTATTTAAAAAATATAAAAACAACATGTGTTGTATGAACCGTTGTGTAAAGACTACTTGCAGCTGTCACTGTGTAGAGACTGCTTGCAGCTCTCCGTGTAGAGACTGCTTGCAGCTGTCTCTGGGAATGAATAGACTGCTTGCAGCTGTCTTGTTTAAAAAAGAATTACAAGCCGTAATTATTAAAGACAGCTGCAAGCATTCTCTACACAACAGGTGTCAATATAAACTATACAAAACACTAAACCTTATTTTAATGTGAATCTCTTGTGACTTCACTCCCCGATCCACCTTTCAGAAAATCAAAGTCGGCGCCGAGATGTGCCTGCTCTACATGCTCAATATATAACCTGGTATACCCTCTTGCAAATGGATTTATTGTAGCTACCAACAAATCTCTGCGCTTGTCCAGTTCTTCATTTTCAACCAACAGATCCAATTTTCGCTGAGCTACATCCAACCGGATCCTATCGCCATCTTTTACAAGGGCAAATGTTCCATGCTCGGCCGCTTCAGGCGAAACGTGCAATATAACAGTACCGAAACCTGTACCGCTCATTCTGCCATCTGAGATGCGAACCATATCTGTAATTCCCATGGCCAGCAACTTTTTTGGAATACCCATGTTGCCCACTTCCGGCATGCCGGGATAACCTTTCGGACCTACATTTTTCAAAACAAGTACACTATTTTCATCTACGGGAAGCTCAGGATCATCTATGCGAAGTTTATAGTCTTCAATGTTCTCGAACACAACGGCTTTGCCTGTGTGCTGCATTAGTCGTGGATTCGCGGCGGATGGCTTTATGATACTTCCAGCCTCGCATAAATTTCCTTTTAAGACTACTACACCGGAATTAATATTAAAAGGATGTTCAATAGTGGCAATAACATTGGGGTTCAAACTCTGTACATTGTCAAGATTCTGAAGAATTGTTTTACCATTTACTGTAATACAATCAGTATGGAGGTATTGCTGAATTTCATTCATTACTGCGGGCAGACCTCCGGCATAATAAAAATCTTCCATGAAAAATTTACCAGATGGTTGGAGGTTAGCGATCAACGGTATGCCTGTTGATAACCCGTCGAAATCATCAATAACTAATGGCACACCAATTCTTCCGGCAATAGCCAGCAGGTGAATAACGAAATTAGTAGATCCACCGATTGCGGCATTTACTTTTATAGCATTTTCGAATGCATAACGCGTAAGAATATCCGATAATTTCAAGTCTTCCTTTACCATCTCCACTATCCGTTTGCCTGAAAGCTGTGCAAGTACTTTCCTGTTGGAATCAGCGGCAGGTATAGCAGCATTATCAGGCAATGAAAGACCTAAGGCTTCCACCATACAAGCCATGGAAGATGCGGTTCCCATAACAGCGCAATGACCACGACTGCGGCACATACCCGCCTCTGCCATGTTCAATTCATCTTCGGTCATTACCCCTGAACGCAGATCGTCGGAAAACCGCCATAGATCGCTGGTACCGATATCACGCCCTTTATATTTCCCGGTGAGCATTGCACCACCCGAAACAACAATGGTAGGAATATTTACACTGCAGGCACCCATTACCAGTGCGGGTGTTGTTTTGTCGCAGCCGCACATCAGTATCACACCGTCTACCGGGTTGGCTCTTATAGATTCTTCCACATCCATACTCACCAGGTTACGGTAAAGCATAGCCGTAGGTTTAATAAGTGTTTCGCCCAGCGACATAACCG
>JBKJPO010000411.1:0-10507 GCA_046595095.1 Chitinophagaceae bacterium | reverse complement strand
AATTGTTGTTTAAACGCAGATTATTGTACCATTTCCCTGGCTTGATCCACCTATATCCCATGTAAAAATAATGATCGAGATAATTATTGTTCGTAAAATATCCCATGTCACTGATATCGTATTTATCATCTGCGAGTTCCTGGTATAAGTTGAAGTTGAACCGTCCTCCATTTTTTCCAATGCCCAATGCATGAGAGTAACCATTTATATTCTTTCCACCAACATTAAACAACTGACTTACTGCAACTTTACCATTTAGATTATAAATATTCTTCTTATCATTAAATTCAAAAAGCCCCGCAGTTACATTTGCATCGTAATCGTGCCCGCTTCTTAAGACATTAGTATTTATCAACGAGATGGAAGAATTGTTTTTCAAGGTCTGGTCGAATACAAGAATGTTATAATTCGTCAGAGGATTGGTGTTGAATTTTCTTTCATTACCTGTACTGTCTAATATGTTTGCATAGGTATTATTCGTTACTGCATTAAAAATACCAATGCCCAGGCCTTTCTTTGTTCTACCTGAAATTTTTGATGCATTAAGTAGTTTTGTTTCCAATGGATTCTTTAATAATTTTTCCCCCGGTTTCACATTATCATAAGCGTCATATAGATGTAACGGAGTGCCACCTATTCTGCGTGAATAGAATAAATTTCCTTTATTAAATAACTCAGTACCCTCTGTAAAGAATGCTCGGTTTTCATTAAATCTCGTTTCGAATGGGCTTAAATTCAATACCTGGTTATCGCTCTGAACCTGGCCAAAATCGGGGATTAACGTCATATCCAAAGTGAAACTCTGGCTAATGCCATATCTGACATCCATACCCCCATTGAAAGAGGTGGTTGTATTTTTTATACCAGCGGTATTTGCGGGATAATGATTTATATAAGATGAAAAATAGGGCGTAAGTGAAAGTCTCAACGGAGATTTTATCTTTCCAATACCCGTCCATTCTCCCTCCTGGTTTACCAACCCGTTCACCTTTGGATCGAGTGGGTTCCAGAAAAATTGCTGACTGGTTTTCTGTCTGCGCCTGGTGATATTCAATCCCCAGGTTTGATTCTCTTTGCTGGTGAATCGCAGTGCCGAGTATGGGATTGCCATCTCAAATGTCCATCCGTCTTTCTGTACTTTGGCTTCACTTTCCCAAACTGCATTCCAGTTATCGTCTTCTCCCCCGGTACTCGAATACTTAGCATCGTATTGCTCTCCATAAGGAGTTACATAAAATCCAACCGCATTGATCTTATCAAAATATGTATCGAATATCACGCCGCAGAAATCACTGTTGCCAATACGATCGCGTCCTACAAGCTCACGGGATACACTATCCGCAGTGCTTTCATGCATGTACCCGGCTATGTAAATAGAAGTATTATCATATAAGATCTTTACTTCAGATTTATTCCTTTCAGTTGCACCGGAATTTGGGCGATTTTCAATAAAATCAGTTGCAATGGGTGCATCTTTCCAAGCATCATCATCAATATTCCCATCAACTTTTATGGATAGGGTTGTAAACTTAGCCGGAAGCTGTTTACGGGGCGCCTGTGCATTTGCAGTACTTAATCCCTGGAATGCAAGGAGGAGCACTATGATTAAGCATTTAGACATTAGTTTTGATTGAAGATCGTGTAGTTTTCGATCTACGAAATTATACGTCTAAGGAAGCTAAATGTTACCACTCATGTATTAGCATTCCTATTGTATATTTTTTAACAAATGGACGAATTTTGAATCAGCAGGAAATGAATATTAAAAAAATTATTGATTTAAAAATTCATAATTCTTAATTCAGAACTCAGAACTAAAGAAACAGATCTGTATAAAGCTGGGCACCCGGTACTACGGAATAAGTAGAAAGATCGGAGATACCTTCTTTTGCCAATACTTCTTCATCGATGAAAGAATTTCCCGTGCATTCGGTGGAAGGTTTTGAGAGAATATAGTACGCAGCATCAGCGATAATGTCCGTAGTGCGGCTCATTTTTATCAATGCTTCGCCACCAAGTAAATTTCGGACAGCAGCTGTAGCAATAGTGGTGCGGGGCCAAAGGGAATTTGCAGCTATCTTATATTTTTTCAATTCCTCAGCAAGTCCAAGAGCGATCATGGTCATATTATACTTGCTGATTGTATATGCAAGGTGACTGCCAAACCATTTCACGGCAAGATTTAAAGGAGGAGAAAGTGTAAGTATGTGTGCATTAGTCCCGTTTTTCAAAAATGGAATGCATGCTTTGCTTACAAAAAATGTTCCGCGTACATTAATAGCCTGCATCAAATCAAAATGCTTAGCCTCGATCTGTTCAGTTTTGCTGAGGTTTATCGCACTTGCATTATTTACCAGGATATCAATTCCTCCAAAATGTTGAGCGGCTTTTTGCACAGCGTCATTAACCTGCTCTTCATGGCGGATATCACACTGGATCGCCAGGGCTTTACCACCAGCATCTTCGATTTCCTTAGCTGCAGAATAGATGGTGCCTCCGAGTTTCGGATTTTCTTCTACAGACTTTGCAGCAATTACAATATTAGCTCCTTCCCGTGCAAGCCGCAAAGCAATTGCTTTCCCGATGCCCCGTGAGGCACCGGTTATGAAAGCGGTTTTATTTTCAAAAAGCATATGAGATTTTTACACCAAACTAGCTTCGAGACTAATATTTGTATTCAGCAATTTTGAGATAGGGCAGTTTTCTTTTGCGTCTTTTGCACATTCATCAAATTTCTCCTGGCTTATTCCCGGAACCTTAGCTTTGAGCGTAAGGTGAGATTTAGTGATGGCACCATCAGCAAGTGTAATATCACAAGTAGTTTCCAATTCGTCGGCAGTAAAGCCTGCAGCGTTTAAAATAAAACTGAGCTTCAGTGTAAAACAGCTGGCGTGAGCGGCCGCCACAAGCTCTTCAGGATTTGTTCCCGGACCGTCTTCATACCGGGACTTGTAAGAATATTTTACGTGATCTAAAAGATTACTCTGTAACGTTATGTTTCCGGTACCTTCTTTTCCTGTACCGTTCCAGATCGCTGTTGCGTGCTTACCCATGATTTTTTGATTTAAAAGTTATAATGATTATAATGATTATGTATTGGCATTTGTTCAGTTACAAATAAAATAAATTATGACACTGGTTCTGATGGTTTCGTTCCCATGATCTGCTCCACCTGCTCCATCACTTCCCCGGTTAACATTGGTAATGCATCAAGTGCGCCAAAATTTGAAAGGAGTTGCTCCTTATTTGTTGCACCCAGTATTGCCGTTGTAACCCGGGGATTTTTTATACACCAGGCAATCGATAATGCCGCCTGGCTTACTCCTAACTGCTTCGCGATATCCCCGATTTTTTTTACCTTTGAGATCTTGTCTTCAGCGATCCAGCGATCCTTCAACCAATCAAAACCTTCTATGGCAAACCTTGTGCCGGGAGGAATGCCTTCGTTATATTTTCCCGTTAATAACCCTGAAGCCAATGGGCTCCAAATCGTGGTGCCAAGACCTACAGAATCATAGATCATTGCAAAATCTTTTTCCACTTTCTCTCTTTCAAACATATTATACTGGGGTTGCTCCATAGTAGGCCCGATGATCCTATATTGCTGAGCTACCCGGTGAGCTTCCATAATTTCAACCCCGCTCCACTCACTGGTACCCCAGTAGAGTATCTTGCCCTGTTGGATCAATGTATTCATTGCGAGCACGGTTTCTTCAATGGGAGTTTGCTTATCCGCACGATGACAATAAAATAAATCTAAGTAATCAACTTGCAAACGTTTTAAAGCTTCCTCACAAGCTTCAAAAACATGCTTGCGACTCAGCCCGGTTTGATTGGGTTTATTTTCTTTACCCCGCCAGCCAAAAAATACTTTTGAAGAAATGATGTACGAGGTCCTATCCCAGCTTTTATTTTTGAGCACCCGACCCATCATATGTTCACTTTTTCCCAGCGCATATACTTCTGCGTTATCAAAGAAATTAACGCCTTTGTCATAAGCAATGCCCATGAGTTCATCTGCTGTGCTATCATCTATTTGTTTGTGAAAACTTACCCAACTTCCAAAAGATAATACGCCCAATTGTAATCCGGATTTGCCTAGCCTACGGTATTCCATGTATTTTTTTTGATTAGGGGATTAAAGATAAAGGATTAATAGGTTCAACAAGTTCAAGAGGTTTAAGAAGTTCAAAAGGTTCAAGATGCTTTAGAAACCCAAGGCAGTTATTTGAACCTCTTGAACCCCTTGAACCTCTTGAACTTCTTAACCCTCTTGAACTTCTTAAACCCCTAAACGCATCTACCCCGGAAATTGTGAGGCGGGTATTCTCAAAGTCCCTCTTGGATTTTTGATATACCGTTCTGAGAAGTCCTGGTTCGATTCCATACCATCACCATCAATAAATTCTGCTTTCGTGCGGATATGAACCGGTTTATCCGTATAGAATTCGCGGCCTATCTTGCTGCGATCCCAGTAGAGTTCATCGCAATACAAAGTGTCACCATTGCGATTAATAATCCTGACGCTATCTCTTAAAAAAACTTTGTTTTCATTTTCAATATAACGGGCATACTTAGCGTCCATTCTACTTTCTACGCCAAGCGTATCATCAAAAAAATCTACATGAATGTTTTTGGGAAATTCTATTCGCGGAACTGTGTCCTGGTATCGAAACATTAATGGGGAACTGAGTAAAGCCTTCGCTTTACCACTAATGCTGTAATTGATCTGCACATTTTTTGCTTCTTCAATTCCAATACTTGTTGCATTTAGTTCTTCGATCTCCTTATCTGTATTGCCACAGGAAGTATTGAAAATTACCATCACCAGCATAATTACCCGGGCGATATTGAAGCTGCTGAATTGCATGATCACAGTAATGCAGGATCTAATGAAAAGATGAAAACGCTATCCGGAGCCTGTTTCAGTCCTTGTGATTAATCGTATTTATATCTTCTGAACCAGATATCGCTAAGTGAGAATCCAAGGCCAACACGCAAAATGTTTTCACGGATATTATTGTCTTTGTTTCCACGGTTTCCATATTCAATGGCCAGGTTCATTACAGAATATTGTGTCTCATAAAAATTACGTTTGAGTTTCAAGGGAAAGCCAGCTCCTAACGTAATACCAAATTGCGGAAGATTTTGTCCAAGATTTATATAATCAGGACCCATGAAAAACCCTGCCCTGTATTTTACAAAATTCCAATACTTTTTTGATTGTTCATTTGCAGGGTAAAATTGGAACCCGGCTTTCACTATCCAATTATTTTTTATAAAATCCTTAGCCCCATAAAACCGGTAATTATCCCATTGAGTCGTCTCAAAGTCAATGCCATAAAGTACGTGCTCACTCTCGATCGTAAATCCTGCTCCGAATGTAGACGGAAGAATCAACTTGCCTTTTTCTCCCTTGCTTTCATAAATGCTATCAAGTTTATCAGGATTGCCTGTTGTGATATTGTAAATGAACGATTCCCTTAATACATCTCTCGAAGCATTAAAGCTTTGTTGCAGTTTTCCATATGCCCCAAGTCGCAGGTAAGTAGGTTTTGCAGTAGATCCAATATTTGCCTTATACTGCAGACCTGCATTGTATGATAATCCTCCAAAATTTGTTTTGGATGCTGAGTTTGATGCAAGATAATCGATGGTATCATTTATAAAAATGAGCCGGGTGCTGTAATCCTTGTTCCCAAATATGTATCCTACGTTTACGCCTATACTAAAATTATTAAACCTCATACCAGTACCAACAAACGCTTCATTGACCCCACCTGAACCCTCGAAAATTGTTGCGAGGCTATCGATATTAGAGATCCGGCTATTCTTCTGGATTTTATAATTCACTTTAGTAATCGGCCGTAGCCCGAAGTTCAATCCCCAACCTCGCTTTTTTAATGCGGATTTCTGTGCATTCATCAATGGCAAACCCAAATTGAGGTAAGACATAATTGCATTATTAGCAGTGAACTTACCCTGGGGCCTGGTACTTTTTATAGTCCGCGAATCCACAGCCAGGCCAAGATCCAGTGTTGTATAAACCAACGTACCGTAAGAAGCGGGATTAAGAAAATTTACACTTTGCGCATCGGCATAGCCGGCGGAAATTCCTCCCATACCTCGATTTAAGAGATTGGTGCTTGGAACAATATTTCCAACGCCATATCGGGAGTAAGGTGAATTTTCCTGGGAGAAAGTTATTACGGGCAGAGCCAATATTAAAAGTCCAAGCAGTTTATTTTTTGATATCATTATTTTGTTCACTAATGGCGTACAGCCCTTTAAAGATCAGGTTAGGGTCGGCAAATATCTTGTTTTTAAGGCGAGGAACAAAATAAGCCGCATCACCCCCGGTTAAAAGGGCGTTAAAATTCCCGAACTTATTGAAATACAAATCAATAAACCCATCAATCTCCCTGGCCATTCCAGTAACAACGCCACTTTGAATGTTCGTTTTAGTATCGTAGCCCAGGTCGGGGATATCCCACTGAGCTTTTTCGAGGGGTAGTTTCGCAGTGAAATCATTTAAAGATTTAAAGCGCATTTCCATTCCCGGTGAAATACTCCCACCTATAAATTCATTGAATTTATTTATAAAATTGTAAGTTATACAGGAACCAAGACCTATAACCAGGTTATTCTTCCCGGGAAAGAAAAAACTTGCAGCTGCAGCCAATGCCAATCTATCCGCACCAATACTTTGTGGCTTTCCAACCGGGGAAGTAAATGGCAATTTTGTTTCAAGACTAAGCTTATGAAACTTTGTTTTCTCTTCGAGTAATACTTCTACTGCATGGTCATGATCCACAACAGAAGACAATATGCTTTTTGATGGCTCGTGAATAGAAATGAGTTCCAGGATGTTTGCGGCAGCATCATCTCTTAATATGATTACTTCCTGCAAATCCCTATCATTAAAGATCCCGCATTTAAGCCTGGTATTCCCGAAATCAAAACAAAAAGTTTTCATTGTATAAAATTGATGATTCTACCAGAAGGGATTTTTATGTAGAAATTAGGAATGGTTGTTAAATTGTTGCGTCGTCTTTGTAAGCAGGCCGGTGGAGAACCAAAATGAAAAAGCATTTTCGACCGAAGAAACAATCTTTATTTTGGTTTACTTCGCCAAAAGCCTCGTTATTCGGGTTTCTTCTCTCAATGGCGTCTATATATTTCCACCCCAATTAAACACACTCTTATATACTAAATCCTTCTAAATTCTTAAAGTGTCCATTAAGCTTAACCTTTTCCTTGAGCATTTCCATTTCCGCAACTACTGGCAATACTTTTGCAAGATGCCTTTTCAAATATTCCTGCCGGTGGACCTCTTTCATTAATCCAAGTAACTCATATTCTTCATCGAGTGACAGGCCGGCGTGGTGCGCAATATCATAGCTCCAAAGCTCAATCTCTGGTTTATTGAAATCCTTTGATACTTTTAAGAGTTTATGCAATTCGAGTGTAGTTTCAATTATTATCTGCATCAACTTCCTTGTGCCATGCCGGGTATTTTGCGGGTAATTTACTATCGCTCCACTGAAAAGTTTATCCGGGATTTCTTTGATTACTTCGAGGATCCTGAAAACTTTTTCTCCCCGCGTTCGGATATCCATCTCACCGCTCTCATACACTTTGATTATCTCGGATATTTCCACTAATGTACCCAACTCACCGACAGCGTTATTGATGACCGTGGGAATGCCGAAAGGTTTTTTTGTAGCCGCACATTCGGTGATGAGTTGCTTATACCTGGGTTCAAAAATATGCAGGTTGAGTTCTTCGCCCGGGTAAACAACGATTGCGAGGGGGAATATGGGAATAAAATTAGTCATGTTGAAAATAAGCTATAAATATTTTCATGTAAAAAACCAGGCCCTGTCTAAAAATACCTCCGTAGAATTAATCATTCACAATTAACCCTCATCGCTTTTCCTCCGCCTTTCCAGTTCCTGCAATTTAGCATATTTAAGAAAGGTATAAAACCCTGTCATCTTCGCTGTGAGATAACCTTCATGCCCGTCGAGGAAACCAAGCCTTATCAAATAATTCCACACAAAAGAAAATGCTGGTGCTACACGGATTTTGAACCATCCTGCTCTTTTACCAGCCTTAAAATACTCTTGGGCATTCAACATAGCATACTCAACAGTTTTTTCTGAATAGTCAGAAAGGTTTTTTACCGTAAAATGTTTTACATGACCCTTTAAGGTCTTCTTTTCAGTTCCTGCAGGAATTATGAGTTTTTCATGAACCTTGGCCATATTCCATCGAGCATTATTCCTGTTAAAGATCCTGGTGTGCCATTCGGGGCGTCCCCATTCTCCATATCGCATTCGCTTATCCCCGAAATATGTATAGTGCCTGAGTTCGTAAACAATATGATCCTTTGTAAAATTTTCCTGCATTATTGATGACTTCAGTTCCTCATCAATAACCTCATCCGCATCCAATGAAAGTATCCAATCATAGCGTGCGCGCACAGTGCCAATGTTTTTTGTTTCTCCAAAACCCTTCCAGGCTGTATCGATAACTCTTCCGCCATTACTTACCACAATCTCTCTGGTATTATCGGTGCTCCCGCTATCTACAACAAGGATATCATCGGTCAATCCATGCAATGCCTGCATAGTTCTTCCAATAATATGGCTTTCATTTTTCGCAATTATTACTACTGAGATCTTTTTCATGAATTCGTTTTGATTTCCTCTTTTTGCATCAACCACATCGCAAAGAAACAATAAAGAAAAACACCGTGCTGACCTTCCAGGTTCATTTCAGTTAAAAACAGGAAATCCCGCGCAAGATTTTCCATGAAGAAATTGATGCAAGCGCCAATAACACAAAAGCCCCGATTCCTATCGAATTCATCGCCCTGGAAAAAAATAAACTTGCAATCATCACAGCAATGCATAGGAGTGCAAGGTGGTATTGCCATTCCCCTGTTTAAATCATACCGGCAAATAAACCCAAATAATTTTTGGAATTTGGATTTTGCTTGTTGAATTTTGTCCAATGTGGAAACAACTCCTGGAGCATGTGAAAGCCGGCGATGTAAAATCGTTGGCAAGGGCTATCTCCCTTGTAGAAAATGAGGCACCGGGTTATGAATCCTTTCTTGAGGATATTAACCAGGTAAATACTCAAAAACTCATTGGGATTACAGGTGCACCCGGCTCAGGCAAGAGTACGCTTGTGGATGCTCTCATCGGCGAACTGGTTAAAGATGGAAAAAAATGTGGTGTACTCTGCGTCGACCCTTCTTCGCCATTTAACCTGGGTGCATTGCTGGGAGACAGGATCCGCATGAGCGACTGGTACAACAATCCCAATGTATTCATCAGGTCGCTCGCTACAAGAGGTTCGTTGGGTGGTTTAAATCCGAAGATCATTGAAATAACGCAGGTTATGAAAGCTGCAGCATTTGATTATATCATTGTTGAAACAGTAGGCGTAGGGCAAAGTGAAATTGAAATCGCAGGTTTAGCAGACCTCACGGTTGTAGTGCTTGTGCCTGAAGGCGGTGATGAAATACAAACAATGAAAGCTGGTCTGATGGAAATTGCAGATGTGTTTGTTGTAAATAAAAGCGACAGGCCCGGAGCAGATTTATTTGTAAAAAACCTCCTGTTGTTGCTAGCCCCGGCATTTCACAATCATACAAAAGAGGTGAGGATACTAAAAACAAACGCATTATTGAAAGAAGGGATTCGTGAACTGTTGGAGATCATTTATGCAACAGATTCGGTAAACAGTAATGATAAAAAATACTGGCTTCTTGCTGAGCGTGCATTTCACCTGGTCCAAAATGAAAGAATGAAAGATATTGATAAAGCTAAATTAAAAGAAAGGATTGCAAATTTAGATAAAGAAGGAAATTTCAACCTCTATGGCTTCATTAAAACCATTGTTTAAGCAGGATCAATTTTCATTGTTCCCATTTCTCTGGTACCAGCGATAACCGATATATGCCATTATCGCAAATGGTGCGAGCATGAGGTAAATGATGCCTGAATTAAATCCCTTTGCTGGCTTTTCCCCGAGCTGTTGCGTGGTTTTGGCACATATTGAGCATTGCGCCGATGCGTTTTCAAATGATGTTATTACAAAAAGGAATATAACAATAACCAGGAATATCTTTTTTATGAAATTCATTATCTCAAAGGTAGGTGCATTTGAAGCGGTTACAGCTAAATTTTATTGGCGTTAAAAAAAAATCTTTCTTTGCCGGGGTAAAATGCCTTATGAAAATTTCAGGATTCACGATCATAAAAAATGCGACTATCAACGATTATCCAATTGTTGAAGCCATTAATTCGATATTGCCGATAGTAGACGAAATGATAGTGTTGATTGGCGATAGCAGCGACGACACAGAAGAAAGGATCAGAAATATTCAAAGCGAAAAGATTAAGATCTTTAACAGTACCTGGGATCTGTCCTTACGTGAGGGTGGAAAAGTATTGGCAGTTGAAACAAATAAAGCCTTTAAACTTATCGATCC
>JBKJPO010000470.1:0-6852 GCA_046595095.1 Chitinophagaceae bacterium | reverse complement strand
TCCACCTTATTTACATTCTGCCCGCCTGCTCCGCCACTCCTGGCAGTTTCCATTTTTACATCCGCCGGATTTACTTCCACATCCACTTCCTCAGCCTCGGGCATCACTGCTACAGTTGCAGCACTGGTATGCACGCGCCCGCTTCCTTCAGTATCAGGCACCCTTTGTACCCGGTGTACTCCACTTTCAAATTTCAGGATACCATAAACATCCTCACCTGTAACTTCAATTTGGACTTCTTTATAGCCGCCAACAGTGCCCTCGCTTTCACTCAGTAATGCTGTTTTCCATCCCCTCTTTTCACAATACTTCAGATACATACGCATCAGATCACCGGCGAACAGTGAAGCTTCATCGCCACCGGTTCCGGCCCTGATCTCCAATATGCAGTTCTTTTCATCCTGCGGATCTTTTGGTATTAGCAGGTTCCTGATCTGCTTTTCGAGCTCTTCTTTTTTATCTTGTAAGCCGGGCAATTCTTCCTTTGCAAGCTCCCTCATTTCTGCATCGTCGGAGTTTAACATCTCCTTGTTGAAGTCAATATCATCAAGTGTTTTTTCATATTCATTGCGAACTATAATGATTTTTTCAAGTCCCCTGTACTCTTTGCTTAGTTGGGTATACTTTTTATTATCGCTAACAATCTCGGGATTGGTAAGCGCTACGCCTAACTCTTCAAATCTTGCTTTTATTGCTTCCAGTTTATCTAACATGTGTACTTTTAATTAATCCCCGGAATCCTGATGGGGTTGCAAAATTAATTCATTCGCACGTTACATGAGCTATCATAAATTAAGGGCTGATCATTTATTTACGGGGCAGGAATTATTGCCCTCTTCTTTTATTTTGATCATCGGCACTGATGGGGAAATAATCTCGATCGTGGAACAAGCGGAGAATAATGATGGTGTTGAAATAGTTCATGGGATACTTTCACCAGGTTTTATAAATGCTCATTGTCATCTTGAGCTTTCATATTTAAAAGGATTGGTTGAGCCCGGCAAGGGAATGCTTGAGTTTATATCATCAGTCATGGAATTGAGGAGCGAAGTAAATGATCTGCCGGGCACTGCAATTGTGGATGCTGAAAATCTCATGATCGCAAATGGCATTGTAGCCGTTGGTGATATCTGTAACACGGATAATACAGTTTTGCAAAAGAAAAAGCAAAGGCTTAGCTATTACAATTTCATCGAAGTAACGGGCTTCATTGAACAAAATGCATTGGAACGATTCCAATTTTCGAAAGCGCTTCAAGATCAATTCCTGGGTATGGGCCCTGCATCAATTGTACCCCATGCTCCCTATTCAGTATCGAAGCCTTTATTTGAAATGATCGCAGCCCAGCCATCTGGAAAAACGATCACTATACACAACCAGGAAAGCCTCGCCGAAGCCGATTTCTTTTTGACAAGCAAGGGAGATCTTTATAAACTTTATGAGAAACTGGGACTTGATATTTCATTTTTCAATAATCCCGGGAAGACAAGTATTCAGGCAACTTTACCATTAATGAAATATCGCGGTAAACTCATCCTAGTTCATAATGTCACAACATCGATCGGGGACATTGATTTTGCAAAAAAACAAAGCAGGATGTACGGTACAGAACTATTTTGGTGTCTTTGCCCAAATGCTAACCTTTACATTGGCAACAGTCTTCCGCCAGTGCTTCAATTAATCAGGACTGAGGAAAATATCGTGCTTGGAACAGATAGCCTTGCATCTAATCAAAGCTTGAGTATTTTGGAGGAAATGAAAACGATAGTTAAAAATTTTCCTGGTGTTGATACAGCAACAGTGCTGGGTTGGGCTACTATCAATGGGGCACGGGCATTGCAAATGGATGAACAATTAGGCAGCTTTGAAAAAGGAAAGCGCCCTGGGGTTATATTGATTGAGGATATTGATAATGGAAAAATCAAGGCCTCATCTACGGTGAGGAGAATGGTTTAATAACCGTTCAATCAATAGCAGTTCCTCTATCTCTCAGCAGTTGTCAAGCGGAAAATGAGAAACAGGAAACGAGAGTCCAGAAACTTATCTTATTCAAGAATCTCCTGTACTATCGGCAATGTCTTCATCACTCCAAAATCCTGGATATGCAAAGCATAAAAAGATTGATATGCAAGCAGAAGATGTCGTCTTGCATGCTTGTTAAGTTTGATCCCCATAAGATCATCAGGGTGAAGCGCCTTCAATAATTGTGAACTGGCAAATGCAAGTTCGCCTTCCAGAAAAAATGAATGCGCAGGGATCTCTGCCGCAAATCTGCCTTCCTGCATATCCAGTACATGGTTGATTACAGAATACCTGTCGAGGATACCAAAGCCCAGGAACTGTGCTAACTGAACTGCGAAATACAAGGGATAATTTGCCGTCACAGCATTAGGCGCTCTGTCGAGTTTCATAAATGCATCTTCAACAAATGCGAAGAGCCTGGGACTTTCTTCAGGTTGTTTTAAAGAACGTTGAAGAAGTTCTACCATGTACATAGCCACGGCATTTTTTACCACATCAGTAAATACATTCGCATACAGGTAACTCCATTTGTATTCCTTAATGCGTTGCAAGTTTTTCATATCTCTATTATAAACCTGCATCTCAAGCAATGATCCCGGTTGAAAGTAAATTGATTTAGACCCGGATTGTTTGGAAGAACGAACCCCATTTACGAGGTAGGATTGGATGCCGAACAATTCAGTAAAAATATTTACGATCACCGAGGTCTCACCATATTTGATGCTACGCAATACAATGCCGTTTGTGTTGTGGATCATTTATATTTTGCTAACCAACTATTTTTCTTAAAAAATGAAGGACTGATTGACATTACGGTACGGAATAAACGAACATTAAATTTAAAGTAAGCAAGTCTTATTTTATTAAAAAAATCTTTCCCGGTATGTGTACTCCATGTTGAGCCATCGAATCGCAAAACACTGTTTCCTGATAGCCCCAGCAATTTCTTTTCCGGTATGAATAATTTTTTACTCAGATCATCAAAATTGATCGTATTTATTCCCCTTTCCGACAATCCGCTAACCTTGCTAAATCTTCGGACATCCATGGTAGTTGGGTCCAGGCTGAATAAACTATAAGGGGTTGCACAAAAAAGTACAGTGCCCGCATTTACAACTTTAACTGCACTTCTATATGGGAGGTGTTCCCGCCATATACCGATTGGCTGGATTTCCTGCGCAAATGGAGCATGAATGGGAAATATCCGGAAAAGTAATACAGGTAGACGGGAATGCATGTATTTTTTCAAATGATTAAAATTAGTTCAATCAATACGATAAACTTTATTAAGAAGTCTAAATTGAGTTTCTTTGCAGGTCTTTTCCCTTTTCAAATTAAAGTAACCTGGTATGTGGAAGTGGCTTGCAGAGTTTGTTTTGAAGTTTCGTTTACCCCTACTGATATTTCTTACTGCAGTTACAGCAGTATTGGGCTTTTATGCTTCAAAAGTGAAGATAAGCTATGAATTTGCCCGGTCTATCCCGATCGATAACCCGAAGTACAAGGATTACCAGTTGTTCAGGGAAAAATTTGGTGATGATGGGAACCTGATGGTGATCGGGATTCAGACAGAAAAAGTTTTTGAATTAAAAACCTTTAATGAAATCTCCAGGTTGCACAAGCAGCTCAAAGCAGTTCAACATGTTGAAGACGTTATAAGCATCACGGCTGCAGTTAATCTCATTAAGGATTCCGCTTCGGAGAAATTATTGGCCATCCCTATTTTCCCGGATCCAATAATAACCCAGGAGGCCCTGGATAGTGGTAAACGTGTTCTGGATATGTTGCCATTTTACCGAACAGTATTATACAATCCTGAGACAAAAGCTTACCTGCTTGGTGTGCGGATAAACAAACTGCAGCTCAATTCTCCGGGACGTACATGGATTATAAAAAATATTTCGGCACATACAACTGAATTTTCAAAGAACACCGGCATTGAAACACATCTTAGTGGTTTACCATTGATCCGTACAATTATTTCAGACAGGATAGCAGCAGAAATGCAATGGTTCATATTTGGGAGCTTATTGTTGTCGGCAATCATCCTGCTTTTATTTTTCAGGTCGGTTAGCACAACCTTGCTTTCCCTGGTAGTTGTAGTGCTTGG
This sequence comes from Chitinophagaceae bacterium, assembly GCA_046595095.1. GTDB lineage: Bacteria > Bacteroidota > Bacteroidia > Chitinophagales > Chitinophagaceae > Ginsengibacter. The sequence continues at coordinate 2,720 of JBKJPO010000470.1, read as the reverse complement.
GGTGGTATGGAGCTTTGGCATACTGCAATTATTTGGGTATAAACTCACTTTGCTCAACGCCTTGATCCCGCCATTGGTAGTGGTAATCGGCATTCCCAACTGCATATATTTTTTAAATAAATACCATACGTCTTATATTTCCTCTGATAACAAGCACGACTCCCTGGTGAATATGGTGAGCAAAATGGGCGTGGTTACATTATTTTGCAACATTACCGCAGCAATTGGATTTGCTGTATTTGCCCTTACAAAAAGTGCTATCCTTAAAGAATTTGGTGCCGTTGCGGGAATCAGCATCATGTTGATTTTCGTGATCTCATTCATATTATTACCTGCCGTGCTAAGTTATCTGCCTGCACCGGGTAAATCACAAACGAGGTATTTAGAAAATAAATGGATAACAAACTTTTTACTTAGCCTGGAAAATTGGGTACTACACCGGAAAACATTAGTATCGATCTTAACAATCGCAGCTGTGATCTTTTCAGTTATCGGTGTATTTAAACTGGAGAGCCGGGGATTTATTGTTGATGATCTTCCAAAGACAGATCGCATATACACTGACCTTAAATTTTTTGAAAAAAACTTCAAAGGAGTGATGCCGCTCGAGATTGTTGTTGATACAAAGAAACGCTATGGCCTTGCCGGTGCAAGAGCACTACCGGTTCTCGAAAAAGTGGATTCACTTTCACAATTCATTGCCGCCCAACCGGAGATGTCGCGACCACTATCTATCGCAGAAGGATTAAAATTTGCAAAACAGGCATTTTATGAAGGCGATACAGCTAACTATGTTCTTCCGAATTCATTTGATGGAGCCTTTGTTGGCGAATATCTAAGGCCGGGTAATGACAGCTCAAAATCGGGTGGACTCGCAAAAATGCTCGGAAGCTTTATTGACACGGCAAGACAAAGTACCCGTATTAGTATTACCATGGCCGACATAGGAACGCACCGGTTGCCGGGGATGTTAGAAAAAATAAAAAAGAGGTCTGACCAAATATTCGATTCCAGTAAATATAAAGTAACTCTCACAGGAAGTAGTATTACTTTTCTCGAGGGAAGCAGGTTCATTATAAATGGGTTGAAGGAAAGTATCCTTTGGGCATTTCTCCTCATTGCGCTATGCATGCTTTACCTTTTCAAATCATTCAGGATTCTCATTTGTTCATTGATACCAAACCTCATTCCCTTACTCGTAACAGCCGGTATTATGGGCTGGGCAGGAATTTCATTGAGACCTTCCACGGTTTTGGTATTTAGTGTGGCTTTAGGTATTGCTATTGATGTTACAATAAGATTCCTGGTGAACTATAAACAGGAATTGCCGATGTACAACAATGATGTTGTTTCTACTGTTACTCAAACGATAAGACACACAGGCCTAAGCATCGTCTATACATCAATGGTGCTGGTAGCCGGCTTCGTTATTTTTTGCTTCAGCAGTTTTGGAGGAACGCAGGCATTGGGCTGGCTAACGTCGGTTACTTTGTTTGTGGCAACTCTAACAAACCTGGTACTATTACCAGTTTTATTGATAATTACCAGCTCCAGGACCAGAAAACCAAGCCCATAACCGCTAGCTCCGCGGATCCAGCATAAAATTTTTGATGAGAAAATGAACTATTAAATCATTTCTCTGTTATATTTGCGAAATTCTAAACAACTTCCAACAAAATTATCCAATAGCCATCTATCAAGCAATGTATCCATAAATACAATTTACAATTTCTTTATAACGCAGCTATTGAGGCAGTTTTGTTGTCATGCAGTAATCAATTTTAAAATTAAACAAGGGTTAACATGAGAAAATTTATCTTAACAGCCGTAGGCATGTTATTGCTTTGCCTGCAGCTATTTGCACAGAATAAAACTTTAGTCGGCCGGGTAACTGATGATGCGGGAAATCCAATTCCAAGAGCCTCAGTTGTGGTAAAAGGCACAAAAACCGGTACGACTACTAATGCGGATGGCAGGTATACTCTGACAGTCCCTTCAACTGCAAGCATCTTGCAAATCACAGCAATTGGAACCACAATGAGAGAAGTTGCAATAGGTGAGAATTCATCTATAGATGTAACTATGAGTGCCGCTGCTGCTAACTTGCAGGAGATTGTAGTGACAGCTCTTGGGATCGCACGCGACAAACGTTCACTTGGTTATGCTTCGCAAAACTTAAGAAATGATCAGATAGCTGACAGGGGTGAGGTAAACATTGTAAATTCCTTACAAGGTAAAATCGCCGGTGTAAATATCACTGGTGCCAGCGGGGCAGCAGGTGCTTCCACTAATATAAATATCAGGGGTATTACTTCTTTTAATGGCAACAACCAACCTCTATTCATTGTCGATGGCATTCCGATCAGCAATGATGTGGACAGAACTTCCAATACACTTTTTGACAACCAACCTGCAAACAGGGCTATCGATCTCGATCCAAATAATGTAGAATCAATTAATATTCTAAAAGGCCCGGCTGCATCAGTATTATACGGTTCCAGAGCTTCGGCAGGCGCTATAATCATAACTACAAAGAAAGGTGGTGGTAAAGGCGGCAGGACCGATATTTCAATAACTTCATCTTATGCTTTACAAGAAGCAGTTGGTCTTCCACCCGTTCAAAATGACTATGGACAAGGATTAGGTGGTGTATATAATCCCTTGAGCGTAAGTTCATGGGGTCCAAGGTTTGGTTCTACACCAACAATTGCTAACGGTCT
>JBKJPO010000446.1:0-2929 GCA_046595095.1 Chitinophagaceae bacterium | reverse complement strand
TCATGGGGCTTAATCACAACGATCATGATTAAAGGCTTCATTCAGCTGAATCGCACTACCATTCAAAAGTAGTATTTGCCATTCAAAAGTTTTTTAAAATTTTAACATCGCCATAATCTATTGATCCTCAGAGAATAATTTTATCTACACTTACTGCTACAACCAGCTACCTTAAAAAATATGGTATTATGTATTGCATAGTATTAGAAAGTTTCTTATCTTTGTTTTATCAGAGTTGAAAAAGTGACGAAAAAATTAAAAAATTGTATATGAAAATTAAATCCTTAACGCCATGAATATAGAAAACACCGCGAGCCAGATGCGTAAAGGCGTACTGGAGTTTTGTATTCTTTCAATAATCAAGTTGGGGGAAGCATATCCTTCGGACATCATTGATAAAATGAAAGCTGCCAACCTTAACTTACTTGAGGGTACATTGTATCCCCTGCTAACGAGGTTAAAAAATGCAGAATTATTGAGCTATCGTTGGGTAGAAAGTAATAGCGGCCCCCCGCGCAAATATTTTTCCTTAACTGAGAAGGGTGCAGATTTTTATAAAGAATTAGAATCAACCTGGATGGAACTTGCAAATGCAGTGGAAGCCATCACCGGGGAAAATGCTCACCCAACTCCAAACAACTTCAACCAAACTATAAATACGACCGAGTCATGAAAAAAGTAATCAATATAAATTTCCAGGGAAGAGTGGTTCCTATCGAGGAAAGTTCCTTTGATATGCTCCAGAAATATACGGATAGTCTCCGGGTATATTTTGCAAATGAAGAAGGCCGGGATGAGATCATCAATGATATCGAAAGCAGGATTGGTGAGCTTTTCCAGGAAAGACTTAAGAATGGTGTAACCTGTATCACTGATGAAGATGTTACTGTGATCATTAATAATATGGGCCGACCCGAAGATTTCGGTGATGTGGATGATCAACCGGCCGCGGATACAAATAAAACATTTAGTGGCGGGCAATACGGGCCGGGTTTTCAGCCAGTAACTGGTACAGCACACAAACGCTTGTATAGAGACGATAATAACCGCGTACTTGGTGGAGTGTGTGGTGGTATTGCCGCTTACTTTAATATCGAACCGGTAATCGTAAGGGTAATATTCATTGTTCTGATTGGGGCTGCCTTTATTCCATACCTTATATTATGGGCCTTTCTTCCTAAAAGCTCAAACGTTATCAATGGAGTACGCAAAAGGCTTTACCGCAATCCGGATGAGAAGATTATAGCCGGCATATGTAGTGGCATCGCGAGCTACTTTAATATAAATGTTTGGATCCCACGAGCATTATTTCTGATCCCTTTCATTACTATATTCTTCAGGTGGGCAAGCTTCGGAGGTTGGGATTTTCCAAATTTTGTAGGCTTTACTTTCAGCCCAGGAAGTCTTATCATCTATATTATATTATGGTTGGTAATTCCTGAGGCAGGCACAACTTCGGAAAAATTGGAGATGAAAGGTGAGAAAGTAGACCTGAACTCCATTAAAAATTCTGTAGTAGAAGAAATGAAAGAGGTTCAGCAAAGAATGACCAAGTTTGGTAAAGAAGCTAAAACAGTAGCTACTGAAAAAGGTTCCGCCGTTGGTAGTGAAATGGGGCATGTGGCTCGTAAAACCGGGAGTGGAATTGGGAATGTAATCGTGTTCCTGGCTAAAGCATTTGCTTATTTTATTGTAGGGATAGTAGCGCTTATTCTCATTGTGGGCTTGTTTGGCATCGCTATAGCAGCTATAGGATTGTTCCCGGTTCTAACAAACTATGTGCTCACCGATGGCTGGCAAACTGTATTTGCCTGGGGCACTTTAATATTTTTCATCGGGGTTCCTGTTATCGGGATCATTACCTGGATCATCCGGCGCATTGCAAAAGTTAAGCGCGGTAGAACAATGATCAGGTTTAGTTTTATAGCACTCTGGATACTTGGCTGGTTCTTCGTGATTTCCCTGGTAGCATCAGTAAGCAGGGATTTCAAAAGCGACAATAATCCCGACATTGAAAGAATTGCGCTTGTAAATCCAGGTATGAATAAGCTGGAAGTAGCACCTTTCCCGGGAACGAAATATTATTCAAACAACCTTGACTTCCGATTTGAGCCATTTGAAAATATGGAGGAAGACACAGTCGTCGTAAACAACGTGCGCTTTAAACTGGTGAAATCAACAACAGATAGTTTCGAGGTAACCATGGTAAAATTTGCCAAAGGCCGCACAAGCCGGTTTGCGGATACACTTGCACGTAGGATACGTTACAATATTGAGCAGGTTGACAGTTTCCTTTACGTAGACAGGGGAATTGCGATAACTACGGCCGACAAGTTTCGCAACCAGTTTGTAGAAATAACAATTGCCATCCCTGTTGGTAAGCATATCAAAATGCACAAACAATTGGGCAGGCAGAATTGGGTACAATTTGGTCCATGGGATAATCGCTACCAATACGATGATTGGGAAAGCCGCGAACATGGTTGGGATTACGGTGAAGAATACGTGATGCGGGCTGATGGGCTTTATACCCTCGATGGCCATAAAGCATCTGATCTCGATAATGATGACCGCCGCAATAGATTCCGCCGAAATAATAAAAGAGATAACATAAGGATAGAATCCTCTGAAGTTGGGGACGGTTACAGATTCGACCAGACAGATAAGAAGATAGATTCTCTCCAACAAATAAAGGATCTGCAGATGCAAAAGTTCAAAGATTCACTGGAACGTGCAAAAGATGAGATAGATAAAACGATTCAAAAGCTGGAGGAAAAGAACAGGCGTGAAGAAGCCCACAAGTCTCCGGAATTGAATATGTACAGTACATTGCTTGACAGTTAATACAAATCGTTTCGATAGTTTAAGTTGAAGTTGAAACAAGAGAGATTCCGTTCCGTAAGGGGCGGAATTCTTTCTTTATAAAAGG
>JBKJPO010000372.1:0-6225 GCA_046595095.1 Chitinophagaceae bacterium | reverse complement strand
TAAAGATTGTAAAAAAATAATTTATAAAACACTATACAAATAATTAATTAAAAGTAAAGGCCTTCGGGCTTTTATTTTTAATTAATCATTTCATTTCGAAGTACTGGAATTGCATTGAGGTCAGTGTGGAGTTATCGCTCAATATTTTCCCAGGCTTTTAAAATATCTGCAGTTTGATGTGCCGATCTTGGGCGGGTAAATATTTTCCTGATCACTCCTTTTTCATCGATCAAAAATGTAGTGCGGTGGAGACCCTGGTATTTTCTTCCGTAAAGATTTTTCTCGCCCCATACTCCATAAGTATTGATAATTTTTTTGGAGGGATCGGTAACAAGCGTAAAGGGAAGTTCAAATTTCTTTTCAAATTTTTTGTGTTTCATTTCATCATCCGGGCTTATGCCAAGTACTGTAAACCCCTTTTCCATTAAGAGGCCGTGATTGTCCCGCAGATTACATGCCTGCACAGTGCAGGTAGGTGTATCATCTTCGGGATAAAAATACAGGACTAGTTTTTTCCCTTTATAATCGGAAAGAGAAATAGTCTTGCCGTTCTGATCTTTTGATTTGAAACCGGGTGCTTTGTCGCCCTCTTTTAGTAAAGTCATTTTTTTTGAAATAAGAGTTTTGAAATAAGAAATATGAGGTATGAAATATTTCAGTCACGATTTGATTTAAAAATAAGAACTAGAGTTAACAAATTTTTCCAATGATTTCATATTTCATAACTCATATTTCATATTTCATTTTAGCTTATCGCGTAAAATGATACTTCTTCGTGGTCAGATTCCCTGCTTCGTCTTCCACGCTTACTTTTAATTCGTGTTCACCGGGCGGGCAATGCTCATCAAATTTGTAAGTGAATGTTCTTCCTTTATCATTACTGAATCTCAACCATTTTCCATCAAGCTCTGCTCTGAAGTTTTTAAATTCATCTGAGTTATCTTTTACAACAAAACGAAAAGATCCTGATCTTGTAAGTATTGCATTTTCTTTGATTCCAATTGGGGTAATTGTTGGCGGTTGTGTATCGGCCATCAATTGGAAATTGCCAAAGTTTCTGAATTTTGCGCTGTACCATTCTCCTTCTTTCTTTGCTTTGAAAACATCCATTTTACTACCCCATTTTCGCTGGATAACCATACAATTTTCCAATTCAGGGGGTACTACAAAGCCAGGTTTAATTCTAATGGTAAAATATCCATGCACGGGTATAGCTGCGGTATGCACCTGGTGAATGTCACCAATATATTTTCCGGTCAGTGCAGCAGCTTTTTTTACGTAGATAAACCTTATAGAATCGTAGAGATCACGTTCGCCTAAAAAAATCTGGATATCCTCTTTTTCAAAAACATTCAGGAATCCCGGGTGGAATGTTTGTTCCTGGTACAAGCCGGTATTTCCATAATTTTTTCCCTGGCCTGCTGAACCGCGTCTAAGCTGGAACCTTACTAATGAAGTATTGCCATAACTATCCCTGACTTCAATTTTTACCTGGTGTATTGAATCATCCTGCAAGGAAATAGTTCCATCACTTTTGATATCGTGGTATACACCAGTTGGATAACCAGGCAAACGCGAAAGATGTTGTAAATATGGACCTCCACTAAGTTTTACCTTATGATCAATATGCGCATTAAGATACCTGGTCTCATCATAACTAATATTATCAAGCTGGAATCCGCTTACTGGTTCATCATCTACATATAGTATTGCTTCATAAATTCCATTTGGATTTGAAGAGCCTGAGTTGCGGTCGGTAGCAGAGATTGCAAAGCTCAACAGGTTAGTGTTAGCACTGATTAAGCCGGGAGTTGTGTATTCACCTTTTACTTTGGATAATGAAAAAAATCTGGGGCTCTGTTCATGTGTACTGATGTTCCTATCATACATGGCTAAACGCGTAACTGTAGGAGGTACATTATCCGGAATATTAAATCCAAATAGCAACGGATTCAAAACTTTATCTGTTTGTGTATTCCTGATCTCGAAATGCAAATGCGGTCCCTGTGACCCCCCGGTATTACCACTATAGGCAATAAATTGTTTTTGGGTAACAGAAAATAGTCCTTGCGGAATATCGAGGAAAACATTCCATTGCTCGAGCTTGTATTGCTGCAACTTAACATAGGCTTCCAGTTCGGGAAAAAAATCATTGAGGTGGGCATACAACGTGGTTAAGCCATTCGGATGATTGATATAAATTGCCCGTCCAAATCCATAAGGTTCAATTTTTACTTTAGCGATATATCCATCTGCCGCTGCATAAATTGGAAGATTTTGTCGTTGATCGGTTTTGCAATCAAGGCCCATGTGGTAATGGTTGGGTCGTAATTCCCCATAATTTGCAGAAAGTGCCACAGTTGCCCCTACTGGATAGGCGAAATAATCTTTTGGATAATTTTTTGCAGGAAAGATTTGAGCAAATAGTATTGAAGATAAAAAAAGGAAGAAGCTGGAAAATATACTTTGTATATAAATGATGCGGAAACTAATTTTAGATTTTAAATGCTGATTTTTAATGATCATCCTTGTTTTTTCGATCACAAAGCTAAGATCGTACCATTAAACTTTTAAATAAATAACATATGACATCTAACAAGATTATCCTGATTGCGATTACTGCCATAGCAGGAATAGCACTGGTTCAGTATTTCAGTATGAGCTATGAAGAGCGGCAGAAGCTGATCGATGATATAAAAAAAAGATTGCATGAATTGATTGATGATGCGGAAAATACAGGCGAAAGGGCTAAGAACTATCTCTCCCAATTGCAATCTTCCGATCAACATTGGATGGACAAACTGGTGGTAATTAAAAAACTTGTTGATGAAGTAAGACCTCAAAAGTTTAGTTCATATACTAATGTGAATAAATAGGTTTAAGAGGTTCAAGAGGTTCAAGAGGTTCTAAAACAATCACCGCAGCTATGCAATTTTTTTAAACCTCTTGAACCTCTTAAACTTGTTGAACCTAACCCGATCCGCATATGCGGACTTAGTACTACCATGTTAGTGCATCCTGCAAAAAATCGCTTTTCATTAACCAGTCCTGTGTTACATTTGCACGCCAATTGAACAGCGTTTTAACATATGCCTTTAGATTCTTCCATTAAATCAGTGCTCATTATCGGTTCCGGGCCGATTATTATTGGACAAGCCTGCGAATTCGACTATTCAGGTAGCCAGGCTGCCAGAAGTTTGCGTGAAGAGGGAATAATAGTTATCCTGATTAACAGCAATCCTGCGACGATTATGACCGATCCTATTATGGCAGACAAAGTCTACCTCTTGCCATTAACGATTGAGAGCATTGAGCAGATTCTTGAAGAGAACCAAATCGATGCATTATTGCCGACCATGGGTGGCCAAACCGCATTAAACCTTTGTAAGGAAGGTGATGAATTGGGAGTCTGGGAAAAATATAATGTAAAACTTATTGGGGTTGATATAAAAGCTATAGATAAAGCCGAAGACAGGGAAAAATTCCGTCAGTGGATGATTGAAATGCATATTCCGGTTGCGCCTGCAAGAACAGCAAACTCTTTTTTGGAAGGAAAAGAATTTGCGCAGGAAATAGGCTTTCCGCTGGTAATAAGACCATCATTCACTCTCGGTGGATCTGGTGGAAGTTTGGTGTATCACAAGGAAGACCTGGATGAAGCATTGAATCGTGGACTACAGGCTTCGCCGATGCACGAAGTATTGGTGGAAAAAGCGTTGCTTGGGTGGAAGGAGTTCGAATTGGAGTTATTGCGTGATTCCAACGATAACGTGGTCATCATTTGTACTGTGGAAAATTTTGATCCCATGGGAGTTCATACCGGGGATTCGATAACAGTTGCACCAGCCATGACACTGAGTGACACAGCCTTCCAAAAAATGCGCAACACTGCCATAGCCATGATGCGTGATCTCGGAAATTTTGCTGGCGGATGTAATGTCCAGTTTGCCCTTAATCCACAGACGGAAGAAATCATCGCTATTGAAATAAATCCAAGGGTGAGCCGTTCCTCCGCACTGGCATCAAAAGCGACAGGCTATCCAATAGCCAAGGTAGCGGCCAAACTTGCTGTTGGCTACAGGCTCGATGAATTAAAGAACCAGATCACTCAAACAACATCTGCATATTTTGAACCGGCACTTGATTATGTTATCGTAAAACTTCCCCGCTGGAATTTTGATAAATTCAAAGGAGCTGATGATACTTTAGGTTTACAGATGAAATCTGTAGGTGAAGTGATGGCCATAGGCAGAAGTTTTGCCGAAGCTGTTCAGAAAGCTTGCCAGAGCCTGGAGAACGAGGCCGTAGGACTGGGTTACTATGGTAAAAGCATGATGCATTCCGATGAATTGATTGAGTATATTAAGATTCCAAAATGGGATCGGATCTTCAGAATCAAAGATGCATTGATGTTAGGAGTGAGTGTTAAACGAATCTGCGAATCTACCGGTATCGACAGGTGGTTTATTTATCAAATACAGAAGATTTGTGAATGTGAAAAGCTTATTGCAGAGCAAGATATCGACTCATTATCTGCAGAACTTTTGAAAGAAGCGAAGCGATTGGGTTTCAGCGATGAACAGATAGTGCGCATAATGAAAGACGGTAGTACGGATGAGGATGTATATGAAAAAAGAAAGCAACTTGGAATTACCAGGGTGTTCAAAATGGTTGACACCTGCAGCGCGGAATTTGAGGCTAAGACTCCATATTTTTATTCCACCTTTGAAGATAGAAATCATTCACTCGCCCAGGGTTCTGAGAGCAATGAAAGCCTGGTAAGCGATAAGAAAAAGATCATAGTTTTAGGAAGTGGCCCAAACCGGATTGGCCAGGGCATTGAGTTTGATTATTGCTGCGTGCACGGCCTTATAGCCATTAAAGAATGTGGTTACGAATCGATAATGGTGAACTGCAATCCGGAAACCGTTTCAACTGATTTCGATATTGCCGATAAGCTTTATTTTGAGCCGGTATTCTGGGAGCATCTCTGGGAAATCATTGAACACGAAAAGCCATTTGGAGTGATCGTTCAGCTCGGGGGCCAAACCGCTTTAAAACTAGCAAGACGTCTCAATGAGAAGGGGATAAAGATCATTGGGACTTCTTACGATAGTATGGACATCGCAGAGGATCGTGGCAGGTTTAGCGACACGCTCAAATCATTGAATATTCCTTATCCAAATTATGGTACGGCATATAATACTGATGATGCCATCGAAGTTGCCAAACAAGTGGGTTATCCCGTACTTGTGCGACCAAGTTATGTATTGGGTGGGCAACGCATGCGTATCGTGCTCAATGATGAAGAATTGGAAAAAGGCGTATTGAGTTTATTAAAACATCTACCCGGAAATAAAATACTGGTCGATCATTTTCTTGATCGTTGCCAGGAAGCAGAGATCGATGCAATCTTTGATGGTGTAGATTTCCACGTGATGGGTGTGATGGAGCATATCGAACCGGCAGGCATTCATAGCGGTGACAGTAATGCGGTATTGCCGCAATTTAACCTAAGTCCATTAGTAGTTACCACCATGGAACATTATGCAGAAAAGATCGCGAGGGCGCTTGATATTAAAGGCCTGATAAATATTCAATTTGCAATCAAAGACGGTAATGTCTTTGTTATTGAAGCAAACCCGAGAGCATCCCGCACTACACCATTCATCGCAAAAGCTTACCAGATACCTTACCTGAACATCGCAACGAAAGTAATGTTGGATGAGGTTAAGCTTAAAGACTTAACATTCGAAAAGAAGTTGGAAGGCTTTGCGATCAAAGAACCCGTATTTTCTTTCAATAAATTTCCCGGGGTAAATAAAGAGCTTGGCCCGGAAATGAAAAGTACCGGTGAAGCCATTCGTTTTATTAAGGATTTACGTGATCCATATTTCAGGACTTTGTATAAGGAGAGAAGTATGCATTTGAGTAAATAATAAAAACATTCCCGCGGAGGGTCAGGCGGCAGGGGCAACAAACAGGTAGCACCTTCGGTGCATTTGAACCACCCAATTCCATGGGGCTACAAACAGGTAGCACCTTCGGTGCATTTGAACAACCTCAATTCCATTTGGATACAAACAGGAAGCACCTACGGTGCATTGACCAACACAACTGCAATGTGGCTACAAACGAGACGCACCCTCGTTGCATAGCCTCCTGGTATAAAAACACAGATCCAAATTTGACGGGTAATATATTTTTACACTAACGGATTGGCAC
>JBKJPO010000361.1:0-3362 GCA_046595095.1 Chitinophagaceae bacterium | reverse complement strand
ATTTTTCAATTACCTGTTCAGATATTCCTACCAATGGGGTAGCAAACCCGGTTGAATTGCATAGGGCCTTATCCTCGTGGGGCGAAGGAAATTCTTCCGGACGTGGTGCCGGCGCTCCAGCTTCAGCGGGCGAGGCTACCTGGACTTGCCGAATGGCGAATGGAATCGGTGGATGTACGCAAGCGTGGATAATGCCCGGTGGTGATCTGTCTTCTACAGTTTCTTCCACAGTTACTGTCACTGACCTGGGGATATATACCTTTCTAAGTTCCTCAAGTCTCATCTCGGATATTCAAGCCTGGGTAAATGTACCTGCTTCAAATTTTGGCTGGGTACTGGTCGGCAATGAAGTAACACCCTTTTCAGCAAGGGGATTTTTCTCTAAGGAAGGCGATTCATTAGCATCTACACTTACCATAACTTATACTCCTGCTGCCTGCATCAACAATACCTGGACCGGAACAATAAGCTCTGCATGGGAAACAGCGGGGAACTGGAGTTGCGGTTCAGTACCGGATTCAAATACAAACGTGATCATCAACAGCGGCAGCATCCTCCTGAGTTCAAACAGAAGCTGCCGCAGTCTTATTGTCCAGACTGGCGCTCTTGTTACCATTTCTTCGGGCTTTTCATTGATTGTTGTGAACTAATGTCCTCAAACTGGTCCCAGGTATGATTAATCTTCAATAAATAGTTCAACAAAAAAAGGTGCTCAACAGCAAATCCCCGTATGCTATTGACTATTTTTTTATACGTAAAAGCCTCTAATCTTGTTCACAATATGTTAATAGGAGACAATTTGAAATAAAAATTTCGATGTAATCACTACATTTGCAACGGTTTACTATGCAACTATTGAGCTTATGATTTGTAAAGAAATGCCGGATACACTGGGTTTTATGATTGTGCATACCGGAAAATTGTTATTGAAAACGATCAATGGTACTTTCGCCAGTCTTACTGCCGATATTACATTTGAACAGATGGGTGTACTCTATTTTATTTCCCGGAATAAATGCAAGGAAATGATTCAGCAGGATATTGCAGCAGTAATGGACAAAACAAAATCGGCTGTGCTACGGTCAATTGATATCCTGGAAGAGAAAGGTTTTGTACGCCGGTTATCAGCTCCGGGAGATCGCAGGAAGAATATTATTGAGTTAACTGAAGATGGAAAACTGATCATTGATGAAATGCATAATAAGTTTTTAGAACATGATATTTTATTGAAAGAAGGTATAAATAATGAGGATTTTACAATATGTATGTCTGTTCTTTCGAAAATTCTGAAAAAGTGTAAGTAAAATATTATCTTAATATTAAGCTTTGCATCTTTACCTGAACTTAGTATATAAAAATCCGGAACGCAGATGAGAATATCAATTCAGACAAGAAGCTAAAAGGTACAATATTTAAAACCATTATATAAACTGCGATGACTAATAAAATCTTGATCAATAAAGCAACCTCGTTCAAGACTGTGGAGAAGCTGAAGGCCGCCAATATTTACCCTTTTTTCAGGCCATTAGAATCAGACCAGGACACTGAAGTAATGATCGGAGGTAAGCCAGTTTTGATGTTTGGCTCAAATAGTTACCTGGGTTTAACCACTCATAATTATATAAAAGAAGCAGCAAAAAAAGCTATCGATAAATACGGGACAGGTTGTGCCGGATCAAGATTTCTTAATGGCACACTGGATCTGCATATCCAACTTGAAGAAGCCCTTGCAGATTTTGTAGGTAAAGAGGCAGCCTTGGTGTTCAGTACGGGTTACCAGGTAAATCTGGGAGTATTATCTGCCCTTTGCGGAAGGAATGAATACCTGTTTTTGGATGAATTAAATCACGCATGTATTATTGACGGTGCTCGTCTTTCTTTCTCCAAAATTTATAAGTACGGTCATTCTGATATGGGTCATCTTGAAAAATTATTGAACAGTGTTCCTTACGAAGCATTTAAACTGATAGCAACAGATGGCGTATTCAGCATGGAAGGGGATATCGCTTTGTTGCCCGAAATATGTGAGTTAGCGGAAAAATATAATGCCGCAGTTTTTGTTGACGATGCACATTCTCTTGGGGTACTTGGTCCTGCGGGCCAGGGCACGGCTGCTCATTTCAACATCACATCTCAGGTTGATTTAATCATGGGCACTTTCAGTAAATCACTGGCTTCTATTGGTGGTTTTATTGCAGCTGATAAAGTTGTAGTGGAATACCTAAAACATCATGCACGGTCACTTATGTTTAGTGCCAGTATTTCTCCTGCGGCTGCCGCAAGCGCCTTAGCTGCATTAACTGTTCTAAAAGCAGAACCACAACGGATTGAGAAAATGTGGCAAAATACCAATTATGCCCTCGAAGCTTTCACCCAGGCAGGTTTTGATATAGGTTCCACTCAATCACCGATCATTCCGATCTATGTGCGTGATAATGAAAAAACATTCATCATGGCTAAGATGCTCATGGATGAAGGTATTTTTGTTAACCCGGTTGTTTCTCCCGCTGTAAGCAGTGATGCTTCGATGATTCGTTTTTCCCTGATGGCTACTCATTCAATGGAACAAATTGATTTTGCTGTTGAGAAAATTAAGAAAGTAGCATTCAAGCTACATGTTCCGATGCTAACTGCAGTTAAAGTATGATCAGTATTCAACAGGTAAATTCGAAAAAGGACCTGGCCACATTTATTGATTTTCCCCATAGTTTGTATAAAGATGATGTCAACTATGTTCCCGAATTGTTCATCGCACAAAGAGATATCCTTACTCCCGGGAAGCATCCCTTCCATGAACATTCCAAAATTCAACTTTTTCTGGCTTATGAAAACCAGCTGCCAGTAGGGCGTGTAGCTGCCATTTTAAATAACAACCACAATAAATTTAAATCAGCAACAGATGGTTTCTATGGGTTTTTTGATGCAGTAGATAATATTGAGGTTGCAAAAAAACTATTTGATGTATCAGGAGAATGGTTAAAAAAAAACGGGGCAACAACAATGATCGGCCCGGTGAATCCTACTACAAATGATGCCTGTGGATTATTGGTTGAAGGTTTTGATAAACCGCCTGTTGCAATGATGACCTATAATAAACCCTATTACGCTGTCTTGATGGAAGCAGTAGGGCTGATAAAGCAAAACGACCTGCTTGCTTACGACTTAAGAACCAAAGATGTTTTCAAAAAAGCAGTTGAACTTAAGGAAACAATCCTAAACCGGTTGGCCAAACGCAATATTACGCTGAGGCCAATCAACCTCAGGGATTTTAAGAATGAAGTAAAAAAAGTTAAAGAAGTTTATAATGCAGCATGGGAAAAGAATACTGGTTTTGTGCCCATGACTGATGCAGAATTTGATTA
>JBKJPO010000277.1:0-10233 GCA_046595095.1 Chitinophagaceae bacterium | reverse complement strand
ATGGATGGTGAACTGGATGGATTTATCAAAGCTTATCTCATGATGCAAAAAGAAACTGCATGATGATAATGTTGCACTATGATTTTTATTATTGAATAATTTACTTTGAATAGAGTTGGAGAGTGATTTTCGGATTAAGTTTATTTTGAATTTAAATTTTAAGTACAATGAAGTTTGGAGATTTTCATTATCCTATGCCGGCAAATGAGCCAGTACTCAGCTATGCCCCGGGAACTGCAGAAAGAAAATTACTAAAGGATACAATCACCGCACTCAAAAAAGAAGCGCTGGATATCCCAATGTATATAGGGTCTGAGGAGATCAGGACGGGCAAGAAAGTAGAGATTAGGGCTCCGCATGAAACCGCTCATTTGCTTGGCCATTTTCATGCAGGTGATGAATCGCATGTTGATAAAGCGATTGAAGCCGCGCTTGCGGCTAAAGAAAAATGGCAGAAGTTGAGCTGGGAAAACAGGGCGAATATTTTTCTTAAAGCAGCAGACCTTTTGGCAACAAAATACAGACCGCATATTGTAGCAACCACAATGTTGGGCCAAAGTAAGAATGCATACCAGGCAGAGATTGACAGCGCATGCGAGTTGATAGATTTTTTAAGATTTAATGTACATTTTCTAAGTGATATATACAGGCAACAACCCATCAGTGGCGCAGGAATTCACAATCGTATGGAGTATCGTCCACTGGAAGGATTTATTTTAGCCGTATCTCCATTTAATTTTACCGCTATCGGCGGCAATCTTCCCACAAGTGCGGCAATGTGTGGTAATGTAGTTGTGTGGAAATGTGCAAACACACAGGTATACAGTGCACAGATGTTCATGAAGATTTTAAAGGAAGCCGGGCTTCCCGATGGAGTCATCAATCTTATCTTCGTGGATGGGCCAACGATAGGTAAGGTATGTTTTGACCAACCTGAATTTGCAGGTGTTCATTTTACAGGAAGCACGGGGGTTTTCAATAGTATGTGGAAAACGATTGGGGCAAATATGAGCAAGTACAAATCTTATCCAAGAATAGTTGGAGAAACAGGGGGAAAAGATTTTGTTATTGCGCATAAATCCGCTGATCCGGATGTAGTAGTAACAGCCTTATTGCGTGGAGCATTTGAATACCAGGGTCAAAAATGTTCCGCCGCTTCAAGGGCATATCTTCCTTCAAATATTGCCGGAGAAATAAAGGAAAAACTCATCAAAGAATTGAATGGCATGAAGATGGGGCCTGTAGATGATTTTGAAAATTTCATCAATGCAGTAATCGATGAAAAAAGTTTTGATAAGCTGGAAAAATATATTAACAATGTTGCCAATGATTCCGATGCAAAGATAATAGCAGGGGGTAAATGCGATAAGTCAAAAGGCTGGTTTATTGAACCAACTGTGATCGAAGTTACAAATCCAAAATACGTGACCATGTGCGAAGAACTTTTCGGTCCTGTATTAACCATTTATACTTACGAGGCCACCGAATTTGAAGCAGCGCTGAAACTACTCGATGAAACCTCACCATATGCGCTAACCGGCGCCGTTATCTCACATGACAGGAATGCCATTGAATTGGCAACTGATGTTTTACGCCAGAGCGCCGGCAATTTTTATATCAACGATAAGCCAACCGGAGCAGTAGTGGGGCAGCAGCCCTTTGGCGGTGCCAGGGGGAGCGGAACCAATGATAAAGCCGGGAGTATTCTTAATCTTTATCGCTGGTTAAGTGCGAGAACAATCAAAGAAACATTTAACCCGGCTACTGATTACCGTTACCCCTTTATGCAAAAAGGATAAAATATTTTTGCGATTTTTTTACTCACCTACCGCAATCAGATCAGTTGAAAACAATTCTAGATAAATACCAGATGGGTCTTACGATTCAACGTCTTTGCCGGCAGTTGCTGGAAGATCATGAAGATTTTTCTACAACTGTTTTTATAGGATTGCAGCCCAGGGGAATTTTTTTTTCAGATAGGATAATTCGGGAGTTAAAACTTATCGTAACAGGGCAGGAGTTTCAGTATGGTAAACTGGATATCACATTCTATCGTGATGACTTACGCAAGGAATTGCATATAGCAAATCAAACCGACATCCCGTTTTCTATTGAAGGGAAAGTTGTGATACTTATTGATGATGTGTTGTACACCGGCCGCACCATCAGGGCTGCGCTGGATGCATTGCTTGATTTTGGCCGGCCATCTAAAGTTGCATTGTGTACGCTAATCGACAGGAGATTTAGTCGTGAACTTCCTATCCAGCCCGACTATTGTGGCAAGGCAATAGACTCAATCTTTTCTGAAAAAGTAAAAGTAGACTGGGAGGCAGAGCAGGTAGTACTTATTGAGCAATAATATTCTTAAGCAAATTTTTAGGCCATCTATCCACAATTCATAAGAATCCATCAAATCCAAATGAATTAACCTAATTTCGACCCTTAATGCAACTGTCCACAAAACATCTTCTCGGCATTAAGGAACTTTTACCCCAGGACATTGATCTGATTCTTTCAACAGCTCAACAATTTAAGGAAGTACTCCAGCGACCAATAAAAAAAGTGCCTTCGCTCAGGGATACCACAATCGTTAATCTTTTTTATGAAAATTCCACCCGTACAAGGATTTCATTTGAACTGGCTGAAAAGAGGTTAAGTGCGGATACCATCAATTTCTCGGCCTCTGCAAGTTCAGTTTCAAAAGGTGAGACATTGCTCGATACTGTAAATAATATCCTCAGCATGAAGGTGGACATGGTTGTGATGAGGCATAGCGCCAGTGGAGCCCCGCATTTTTTAGCCAAACATATTCCTGCGGCAATTATTAACGCCGGGGATGGCATCAACGAACATCCCACGCAGGCCTTGCTGGATGCATTTTCAATAAAAGAAAAACTCGGATCGCTGGAAGGTAAGAAAGTATTGCTGGTAGGTGATATTATGCATTCACGTGTTGCATTGAGTAATATTTATCTCCTGAAAAAAATGAATGCTGAAGTGATGGTTGCCGGCCCGCCAACGCTTATCCCAAAATATATAAAAGAAGCCCTGGACGTAAGAGTAGAATATGATCTTAAACGGGCATTGACCTGGTGCGATGTAGCGAATGTGCTGCGGATACAACTGGAGCGTCAGAACCAGGTACTCTTTTCCTCTCTTCGTGAATACAACCTTTCTTATGGTGTCTCTAGAAAATTATTGGAAAGTTTGGGCAAAGAGATTGTGGTGATGCATCCCGGCCCCATCAATCGTGGTGTGGAGATCGACAGTGATGTAGCGGATTCTAATCAATCAATAATTCTTCAACAGGTAGAAAATGGTGTGGCCGTTAGAATGGCTGTATTATATTTACTGAGCAATAAAGGGCAGGGCAGCTAAGCTCAAATTTAAATAGTCAGCATGCAGCGTATTTGTTTATTCCCCGGAACTTTTGACCCCATTACCCTGGGCCATACAGATATTATCAACAGGGCACTTCCGTTATTTGATAAACTTGTGATTGGCATTGGCAGAAATAGCAGTAAGGTTCCTATGTTTTCTGAAGAACAAAGACTGGAATGGCTGCGTAAAATTTATAAAGATGAGCCAAGGGTTGAAGCACTTGCATATGATGGGCTTACAGTTGATTGTTGTCGTAAAATTAATGCAAGATTTGTATTGCGTGGTATCCGGTACGTTAGTGATTTTGAATACGAAAAAGCGATCGCAGACATGAACCGCAGTCTTGATAAAAATATTGAATCTGTTTTTTTAACCTGTCTTCCTCAATTCACATCAGTAGCATCTACGCTAGTACGTGATGTGTTACGTAATGGCGGTAATGTTTCACAGTTCCTGCCTTTAGAGGTAGCAAATTCTATTCGAAATGGCAATCTGGTATAAAAAGGATCTTACAATAAATGACATTCGCCTGGTTGGCATAACCGGCATGAGTGCACACCTCGGAATGGAGTGGGTAGAAATTGGAGATAATTTTATTAAAATGTCAATGCCTGTAACCGGGATTACAAAACAGCCATACGGCCTATTGCATGGAGGTGCATCCTGTGCACTTGCAGAAACAGTTGGCAGCGTAGCCTCATCGCTGGTAATTGATGCGTCAAAATACAGTTGCGTGGGTTTAGAGATCAACGCCAACCACATTCGCTCAGCGAGATCAGGTAACGTAGTCGGCCATTGTAGCCCTTTGCACCTGGGCAAAAGTACACATGTATGGGATATCCGTATTTACGATGACCTGAATAAATTGTGCTGCGTGAGTCGCCTCACTGTTGCAATCATCGCTAAAAGTTTTTAGCCCGCCTTACGATATTTACAATTCGGAATTTTTCAAAAAAGTCTTGTATGCCTTGAATACTTCAATGATCAGTGGGAAGGTATTCGAAAATTTAGCATTTAATTCTTTTGGTTTTACCCATTCAATCGCGGTGATATCTTCCTCAGCCTGTGGTATTAATTTTTGTTTTGATGAGCATGACATACTATACCAATGTGATTCCTTGAGAAAATGTTTGCCAAATTCAGTATAAGTATGATATGTGACTGTAATTTTTTTTCCAAGTAAAATTTCTTTCAAACCTGTTTCTTCCTCCACTTCTCTTAGAGCACACTCCTCGAGTGATTCACCTTTATTAATCTTGCCTTTTGGCAGATCCCATTTTCCTCTCCTGAATATCATCAGGAAATCTTTTTTTTCATTAACAATCAGCCCGCCACCTGTTTGCATTAAAGTGAAGTGTTTAAAAAAAGACTTTTTTAAGGCGCCCAGGTCAGCATGAAATAAAATGCCTGCGTGAAATTCAGGTTTGACAATTTCATGTAATAATGATTTGATCGCGGGACCGGAAATCTCATCAATGAACACAGCGTCGGGATGGTGCCTGTACTCTTCAATTTCAGGGCTAATCTCGTCGCAAAGAAACACTGGTTTATCCCCGAAGTAGATCTTTATTTGCATAAAAACTGGTTATCCTGGTTGTTATTGATTATCGTTTAGCAATGCTATTTATTTTCCAGGTCATGGAATTTGCAGCCATCTATGATCATTCAAACCAATTACTATCTTCGCAGCATGACCGATAAAAAAGCGATTGCTGAAAAACTACTACAAATTAAGGCAATTAAGTTAAGTCCCCAATCACCCTTCACATGGGCGAGCGGTTGGAAGAGCCCGATTTATTGTGATAACCGCAAAGTACTTTCCTTTCCCTATATCCGTGACCTTATCAAATCTGAACTGTGTAACATTATATTTGAGCAATTTCCTGAAGCAGACCAATTAGCCGGAGTAGCCACTGCGGGTATCGCATGGGGTGCTATGACTGCAGACCAATTGAAACTACCGTTTATGTATGTACGCCCAAAACCCAAAGAGCATGGCCTCGGCAACCAGGTTGAAGGGCATTTTGAAAAAGGGAAAAAAATAGTTGTGATTGAAGACCTTATCTCTACCGGGAGGAGTAGTTTGCAGGTAGTAGAAGTATTAAGAGCGGAAGGGCTTGAAGTAATTGGCATGGTATCCATTTTTAATTATGGCTTCAAAATAGCCGAAGAAGCTTTCCAAAATGCCGGAGTTAAGCTTATTTCTCTAACAGATTATTCTACTCTGATTAGTTTATCTATTCAGAATGGCGACATCAGTCCTGATACAGAAAACACTTTGTTGAATTGGCGTGATGATCCTGGAAACTGGAAGCCGAATCCATAATTTTATAAAATTTATCCATGAAAATATTTCCCCTGGCTTAGTTACATTTTTTGTTACAAGAACATCCATTGCGCAAAAATCCAGTGTCAAGGCTGTGATCAAGACTCCTGGAGTACAATGCGAAGTATGCAAAAATAATATCGATAACCGTTTGCTTCGGAGTACGGCATGTCTTCAGTGAAAGCAGATTAGAGGAAAAGAACAGGTGTGTTTATTTGGTTACAAGACCGCACAAATATTGAGAACATCGATACTGCTATTGTAAACATGGGCGATGATGCTGATGATGATACAGCTGATACCGAATCATGAAACCGGTTAGCCAAAACTTTTCAGCTTCCCATAGACGCAATAAAATATAATTAAATTCATTGAATAATTGTTAGGGTTCTCAAATCAAATTATTATATTCGCAACATCTAAAAATCCACGAATATGACAAAGAAACCCTTTCAATTATTTGCATTACTATTTTTACTGTTATCAAACAGTTCAAACAGTCAAACTATTTCAGGTACAGTTAACGGTGCAGGATCTCCATTAGAAAAAGCATCCATTAGTTCATCAGGTACCAGGGGAGTACTTTCTGATGGCAGTGGAAAATATTCCCTAACACTTGGTGCTGGCGCGCATTCTGTCAAATTCAGTTATGTAGGTTTTGCAACTCAAACCATCAGTGTTACCCTGGCAGCAGGTGAAAACAAAGTGGTAGATGTTGATCTGCAACTTAGTAAAGACAATGTTGAAAACGCAATAATTTTGGTAGGTGCCAGAACAAGACCCCGTTCAGCATTAACGACACCTCTTCCTGTAGATAATATTGATGCGGCCACTTTAAAAAGTACAGGTGAGCTTTCGTTTGACAGGGCATTACAATATCGTGTTCCATCTTTCAATTCGGTGAATACACCCGTAAATGACGCAACTACTTTACTGGATCCTTATGAAATAAGAAACCTTGGCCCCAGTCGTACATTGATTTTAATAAATGGGAAAAGAAAAAATCTAAGCTCTTTATTATATGTTCAGTTTGCTCCGGGCAGGGGTGAAGTAGGTGCCGACCTTGCAGCTATACCTTTAGACGCCATCAAAAATGTAGAAGTATTACGAGATGGTGCATCTGCACAATATGGTTCCGATGCAATTGCCGGGGTTATGAATATCACTTTAAAAGACCGGTATGATTATTCTTCTTTGAATTACAATGCAAGTGTTACTTCTAAAGGTGATGGTTTTACAAATGGACTTTCATTCAACAGCGGTAGCAATTTTGGAGAAAAAGGATTTATCAATTATACACTTGCAGTGAGCAAGCAAAATAACGCAGTCCGATCCGGCATTATTGATATTCCAACAGAGATTGCCACATTTGGAGATCCAGCATTACCGCTTACACACCCTACCAATAAAGCAATCATTGACTATTTAAAAATTTATCCAACGGGGAATAACAAGAATGGTACAGGCGAAATAAGTGCTGCAAAAGCCCTGGTAAATGCAGGAATACCCGTAGGCGAGAGAGGGATGTTTTATGGTAATGCAGCATATGTTGCAAAAAAAGTTTTTAGTAATGCCAATTATCGTACACCGTACTGGAGAAGCGATTTTGGATTATTGCATGCTGCCGGTACGACTTATATAGGTTATGAACCAAGTTTTGAAGGTGATCTTGATGATTATAATGCGACCCTTGGATTTAAAAACGAAACATCAGGCTGGCAACATGATTTGAGTATTACCATTGGGGGTAACGCACAAGGCTACTCGGTAAATAATACCATCAACCGTACCTTGGGAGCAAATAGCCCTACTTCTTTTAAACCCGGTGGCTATGAGTTTAGCCATATCGTTGGCAACTTTGATATCAACAAAAATATCAGCGATCAATTCAGCCTGGGTTTTGGTACGGAAGTTCGCTCGGAAACTTTCACTACTATAGCTGGCGATACCTCGTCATATACCGGGGAGGGTGCAAATTCTTTCCCAGGGTTCAGGCAAGAAAACGCAAGAACTTATAAACGCTTCAATTTGGGGGCGTACGTAGATGCCAGCTGGGACGCGACAAAAGATTTTTTATTGAATGGTACTGTAAGGGTGGAAGATTACAGTGATTTTGGAACTGCTACTGTTGCAAAATTGTCAACAAGATATAAATTCAATAACGACAGGATTATTCTAAGAGGTTCTGTTTCTTCAGGATTTAGAGCTCCCAGCCTGCAACAGATTTACCAGCAATCTACCCAAGCTTCATTTGTGGGAGGAACAATTCAGCTATCGGGATTATTCAATAACATCAGCAAACAAGCCTTCTTATTAGGCATTCCCAAACTCAAAGCAGAAAAATCCACCAATATAACTCTGGGTCTTGGCTTAAAACCTATTGAAAACTTAAATATTACTCTTGATTATTATAGCATCAATATTAAAGATAGGATCGTGTACAGTTCTTCAATTACTACTAACAATAGTACTACCGCGCTATTTGCCATTTTGCAAACCGCAGGCGTAAAAACTGTTCAGTTTTTTATTAACGGAATTGAAACCACTACCCAAGGTCTTGACTTTGTAGCCAACTACAGAAATATAGCACTAGGCAAAGGAAAACTAGGTCTTAACCTGGCTGGCAACTACACATTATCCAACAAGATAATCGGCAGTCCTAATGAACCTGCAGCGATTAAAAGTGCAGGTTCAAGTATCTTAAGTGTGCAGATTAAATCACTACTTACAGAAAGCCGGCCAAAAACCAAAGTTATTTTAGGCGCTGATTATTCCAACAACAAATGGAACTTCAATCTTAATAATACTCTATTTGGAAAAACGCTATTCCAGGATTTGGATAATGGTGGTAGTGATATGCTCAATATCACACAAGAGTTCAAAACTGCAATCGTTACTGACTTAAGTATTGGTTACAATATCACGGATAAGATTTCTTTTGCTGTTTCCGCTAACAACTTGTTGAATGTTTTACCTAAATGGGAATTAAAAGCATTGAATAGTACCGGGCAGACTGTGTTAAATAACGCGGTTAATAGAAATCTCCTCGAAGGATTCCTTGCATTTAGCGGCAGGTATAGGATATTAGGTTATAATGGCTCACAGTTTTCACAATTGGGAACAATATTTGGCGCGTCTTTAGGATTCAAATTTTGATCATTTCTGGATACGATTTTAATACCACAGTTGAGCCGCTCGCTAAAGAGCGGCTCTCCGTTTTGTAAAATCATTTGTATTTGCAACGCAGGCATATCAAAAAAAATCTTTAGAAATTATTTTTTTTGTGCAATAAATACAAGGGTATCAAAAGCGTACGAAGGCTTTTCCAGAATTTTTAATATTGTAAAGCCACTCAGTTCCAGGAACAACTGCATATCATCGCTGGTAAATGCTCTTAGGGTAGAGTTTTCATCAAATAATTTCTTTTTCTTACCACTCTTCAATTTTTCAAAGTATGTTGAATTCCAGTCGAAAGTCCATAGCTGTTTGGGATTATTCACCCATTGGCTTTCCCTGTAAAAATGCCGGTCCTCAAACCTGGCTTCATGAATAAATGTTTTTTTTCCGGAAATTTTCTTCTGAAAAATATTTGCATTGACAATATCGAAAACTATGATGCCTCTGGTTTCTAAATTTTTATAGATGCAATCCAGTGTTTTTTTTACATCAGTGTTGGTCTTTAGATAGCTGCTTGTGCGCCCGGTAAAAATACATGCATCTACTTTGTGCGGAAGTTTAAATTGCTGCATTTTACTTTTAATAAAAAGTTTTCCGGGCAGTTTTTGACTTGCACGTTGCAACATAGCTGCGCTGCTATCAATTCCTGTATATTGATAAGGATGTTGTAGTAATAAAGACGCCAGATTACCTGTCCCACAGCCTATTTCAAGCAGCGAGATGCACTTATAGCGTCTCAATATTTTATGATAGTATGCATACTCTGCCGGATAGTTCATAAAGCAGGAGTACATAGCTTCATAAATGTCGGCGTGGTTATCGTAAATTTCTTTCATGCTGCTAAAATAATGAGTATAGATAAAAGAGGATCAATTTAAATGGCTCAGAAGATTTAAGGAGCTTGAGGGGTTAAGAGGTTTAGAATTATTCACCTGTTTTGTTCATAATCCTGTTGAAGATGTAACGTGGTAAAAAAAAGCATTTTATAATTTGGGATTTAACATTGTCCAAAATATTCCGTTTATTTAATACATTAATCTCAAAACCACTATTGTTATAACACAAACTTTGGAGTGTAGTATTAATATTGAAGTAATGAATAAATTATTATTGGCATGTGTATTTGTTTCGCTAAAACTCATTTACAGCTCAGCTTTAATAATTTGTTTTTCTTTTTGTTTACAAGCGCAGGAAATGACTACCCGGGTTTATACCGTGAAAGAAGGTCTGCCATCTACCTATGTATACAGCGCTTTCCAGGATAAACTTGGTTATCTATGGGTAGGTACGCCTGAGGGGCTTAGCAGATATGATGGAAAAGATTTTACCAATTACGGCTTATCAGATGG